>NZ_JAWYAJ010000260.1:0-8223 GCF_034124845.1 Robinsoniella sp. | reverse complement strand
CTCTTCTTAAATCTCCCTTTGGATTAGGTCCGTCAAGAGTCATCTGATCTCCTGTGTATGCATGGATAGTAGCTTGATACCAGTTTTGATTGGAGCTAAGTCATTTAATGCTTTAGCCATAGGAGCTAAACAGTTTGTTGTACAGGAAGCTGCTGAAATAACAGTATCTTCTGCTTTTAATTCTGTATGGTTTACATTGTAAACGATTGTAGGAAGGTCATTTCCTGCTGGAGCAGAAATAACAACTTTCTTAGCGCCTGCTGCAATATGAGCAGAAGCTTTATCTTTGGATGTAAAGAAGCCTGTACACTCCAGAACAACGTCAACGTCTAATTCGCCCCAAGGAAGATCTTTAGGATCTCTCTGTGCGTAGATTTTGATTTCTTTTCCGTCTACTGTGATGGAATCTTCGCTGCAAGTAACTTTATCAGCTAATGCATATCTACCCTGAGCTGAATCATATTTTAATAAGTGTGCTAACATTTTAGGATTTGTTAAGTCGTTAATTGCAACTACTTCATATCCTTCTGCGCCAAACATCTGTCTGAAAGCAAGACGTCCAATACGTCCAAAACCATTAATTGCTACTTTTACTGCCATGATTTAATTCCTCCTAAGAATAAAATATTATAACCGGGAGCATATTATATGTACCTGGTTAGTTTAGAGTTTCAATAAGATTGTTAAAGAAACATCAACCTATTTGCTATTTTACCTAATTTCCTTCTAAAATTCAAGTGCAATTTCAAAATTTATGCTTCTTTTACAAATTTCTGTATACCTGCACATTAAAAATACCATATTAGCGGAGAAACATGTCTTTTTGTTATAGATTGCCCCGTCAAAGACAAGCTTCCACACTTTATATACGCTTTATATATTCGTAAGTTCTACAAATTCCGGCGTTCTTTTCCGAAATTCTGTATAACGGGAAAAACCGCATTCTTCTAAAATCCGCCGAAGCTGCTTAAATTCATAAGCCAGGTATTCCGGTGCATGGGCATCTGACCCCAAGGTAATAAACTCTCCCCCCAGTTTCCGGTAAGCCCGGATCACATCCACAGATGGATTCGGCTCCCCAAGCCCGTACTTGATCCCTCCGGAATTTACTTCCAGGGCAATTCCTTTTTCAATGAGAAGCTTAAGGATTCCCTCCAGAATCTCCCCATATTTTCCATAAGAATAATCCCGGTTTTTATTCGGTCCGTAACGAACTACATAATCCAGGTGCCCATAAGAATCAAAATCAGAGAATGCCCGTATGTTCTTTTCAATGGATTCAAAATACTCCAGATAGCAGGATTCCTCTGTTCTCCCTTCAAAGAAACTGGGATAATAGGGATCGCATCCTCTAACCACATGAGATGATCCAATTACAAAATCAAAGGGATATTTACTTACATAGGCTTCATGTTTTTCCACAAGATGTGCCTGCAATCCCAGTTCGACGCCAAAGAGCAATTCTATTCTATCCTGATATTCTTCTTTTAAACATTGGTACTCGTATAAATATGCTTCTGTATCTAATTCAAAATTCCCCATTTCCTTTGGGGTATCATAGTCCATATGTTCCGTGAAACACATGGTTTTCAGTCCAATCCGTATGCCTTCTTCGATCATGGAACGCATGGGCGTTTCTGAATCTGCGGAATGCCAGGTATGCAGATGGTAATCTGATTTCATTTTGAATACTCCTTTCAAACACGTTCCGGTACTTCAACGCCTAACACAGCACCAGACCGCTAAAGAATGGTACCGCCTCCCAGCACATAGTCTCCGTCATAGAAAACCACAGCCTGTCCGGGTGTAATGGCTCTTTGCGGATCCGGGAATGTACAGAGAACTTTATCCTCTTCTACTCTTTTAATGGTACAGGGAGATCCCTTATGGTTATAACGGATCTTTGCCATGACTTCCATTTCCCCATCCAGGTCTTCAATGGACATAAAATTCAGATGATTTGCATAAAGGGTATGTCCAAATACTTCATCCCCTTCACCAATTACCACCTCATTTGTATCAGGTCTTATCTCCACCACGAATACCGGATGTCCCATCGCCAGATTTAAGCCTTTTCGCTGGCCGATGGTATAGTGGGTAATTCCTTTATGGCGTCCGATGACTTCCCCTTTTGTATTGATAAAATTCCCCTGGGGTATCCGCTTTCCGGAATATTCTTCGATAAATGTTGCATAGTCCTGATCCGGCACAAAACAGATTTCCTGACTGTCCGGTTTGTGTGCCACACGCAGGTTGATCTTATCTGCGATTGCGCGGATCTCGTCTTTGGTATACGCCCCTACCGGCATTAAAGTATGGGCAAGCTGATTCTGGGTAAGATTGTATAATGCGTATGTCTGGTCTTTTGCCGCTGTTGCAGATTTCATTAATGTATATCTGCCATTTGGCAGCTGAGCCACTCTTGCATAATGGCCTGTAGCGATATAATCCGCCCCGATATCCAGGCTTCTTTTTAGAAGAGATTCCCATTTTACATAACGGTTACAGGCTATACAGGGATTGGGAGTCCTGCCCTGCAGATACTCCTCAGCAAAGTAGTCCATTACATTTTCTTTAAATTCCGCTTTGAAATTCATAACATAATAAGGAATCTCAAGATCCTGGGACACTCTTCTGGCATCATCCACGGCACTCAGTCCGCAGCATCCGCCATTCTCTTCCTGCACTTCGTCGTCTTCATCCTGCCAGATCTGCATGGTGACACCAATGACATCATAGCCCTGCTCTTTTAACAGGTAGGCCGCAACGGAGGAATCGACTCCTCCGGACATTCCTACGACTACTTTTTTCTTTTCCATTAATACTCTTCCTGTTCCTCTTCTTCACCTTCGTGAATGTCTGACTTTGGTTTTTCCAGTCCATCAATCTGAATGTGGTTCTTTTCTGCATAATCCCACAGCGCTGCGTGAATCGCCTCTTCAGCCAGAAGGGAGCAGTGTACTTTTACAGGTGGAAGTCCGTCTAAAGCCTCCATAACTGCTTTGTTTGTAATCGTCAGTGCTTCCTTGATATCTTTGCCTTTTACAAGTTCCGTTGCCATGCTGCTGGTAGCAACTGCAGCACCGCATCCAAAGGTTTTAAATTTAACATCCCGGATAATTTTATTTTCATCAATATCCAGATATATTCTCATGATATCTCCACATTTTGCATTTCCCACGGTACCTACACCGCTTGCATTTTCAATTTCTCCTACATTTCTCGGATGCTGGAAATGATCCATAACTTTTTCGCTGTACATTCTAAGTTCCTCCATATTCTACTGTGATCGCTGTCACTTGCTTATTCTTGGTTATTATATTTTATTTTTCTCATATCTTAGACTTTTATTTGTGAGACTTACATCTTTTTATTATTATTCTTTATCATTTTCTCGTCTTATAACTGTATCAATTGCATGTATCTGATTTTATATCTACCCTTATCTACGAACTGACTTTTTCATAAAATCTTCATATAATGGCGACATGCTGCGCAGCTTTTCAACGATTTTCTGAATCACTTCCACCACGTAATCAATATCTTCCATGGTAGTCTCTTCACCTAAGGTTAAACGTAAAGAGCCATGGGCGATTTCATGAGGCAGCCCGATCGCCAGCAGTACATGAGAAGGATCCAGTGAACCGGAAGTACAAGCTGAACCGCTGGAACCACAGATACCGTCCATATCCAGCATAATGAGCAGGGATTCCCCTTCTACAAACTGGAAGCTGAAGTTTACATTGTTGGGAAGCCTTAAAGTACGATGACCGTTTAATCTCGTATAGGGCACTTCCTTTAGCACGCGCTCGATTAGATGATCCCGCAGTTTTATTTCCTGTGACGTTCTGGCTTCCATAGTATCCATGGCACGCTGTACCGCAGCTCCAAGACCTACGATACCCGGTACATTTTCCGTACCTGCTCGTCTTTTCCTCTCCTGTGCTCCTCCATGAACAAAGGAACGGATTTTGACACCCTTGCGGATATATAAGAAACCAATTCCTTTGGGTCCGTTTAATTTATGACCGCTTGCACTTAACATATCGATATGACATTCATCTACATTGATCGGAAGCTGTCCAAAAGCCTGTACCGCATCTGTATGAAAAAGAATGCCGTTCTGACAGGCAATGTCGCCGATTTCCTTGATCGGCTGAATGGTTCCGATTTCATTATTTGCAAACATAACGGATATCAGAATGGTTGTCGGACGAATTGCTTTCTTTAACTGCTCAAGCTTCACTACTCCATTTTCATCTACATCCAGATAGGTCACTTCATAGCCGTTTTTCTCCAGATACTCTGCTGTATGAAGAATGGCATGATGCTCGATTTTTGTGGTTATGATATGATTTCCCTTGGATTTATAAGCCTCAGCCGTTGCTTTCAGTGCCCAGTTATCTGCTTCTGAACCCCCTGCGGTAAAATAGATCTCATTGTCATTGGCCCCTAATGCTTTTGCAATAATTTCTCTGCTTTGTGTCACAGCTTTTTTACTGACACCTGCAAATTCATAGACACTGGATGGATTTCCATAGTTCTCCGTAAAATAAGGAAGCATTGCCTCCACTACCTCCGGAGCAGTTTTTGTTGTAGCTGCATTGTCCAGATATATTAATTTCTTCATGATAACCATCTCCTTAATTTTCACATGCTTTAGATTTTTGCTGCCCTTTATTTTTTGTTTTTTTACTTTCTTCTACTAACTGATCCAATTTCATTTCGTCCACTGCGTGGCTTATACTTTCATTGATACGCTGCCATACATATTTGGTGACACAAAGATCTGCGCCTTCACATCCGTTTTCTTCTTTCAGGCCCGGACACTCTACGGCATCCAGATTCCCTTCCAAAGCTCTTAAGATGTCACCTACGGATATATCTGATGCGGGTTTTGCCAGCTTATAGCCACCCTGAGCCCCGCGGATACTAAGTACGATTCCTGCTTTTTTAAGCTTTCCTACTAATTGTTCCAAATAGCTCTCCGAAATATTCTGTCTGGCTGCAATACTGCTGATGGACACTGCTTCTTTCTCACTGTACATCGCCAAATCTATCAGCGCACGAAGCCCATATCTGCCTTTTGTAGAAAGCTTCATCTGCTCACCTTCTTAAAATTTATTTCCGCGGCTACTAACCAAACAGATGTGCGGACACATCCACATGGCAACTGCCGGAAGGGGTGCTGTGTGTCGGTGGCGCACGTTTAGCACGGACCGAAACAGAGCATATAACAAATCTCCCAGTCAAGCTTGCTGCGGGAGATCCGACTTTAATCCCCAGTAATTTACTCGGATTTCATAGGTAAAATATAACACCACTGCATAGTTCTGTCAAGCACTTATATCGAATATATATTAAAGAAAACTTGTGGGAGACTTCCTATGAACAAAAAGCATATTATCATTAAGGGAGCCATCATTCTGACCCTTGCCGGCTTCGCCAGCCGCATCATCGGTTTCTTCTATAGAATATTCCTTTCTTATACAATCGGTGCGGAAGGAATGGGGATTTACCAGTTAATTTTCCCAATCTATGCTATGAGCTGTTCCCTGACTGCGTCCGGCATCCAGACCGCCATTTCCAAATTTGTATCGGGGAAAATGGCAGTTGGTGATAAAAAAGGCGCCCGGAATATCTTCATAACCGGTCTTACCATTTCCCTGGCGTTATCTGCACTGGCATGCTACATCCTCTTCTATTATGCAGATTTTATTTCGGTGCAGTTTTTGGAGGAAACACGATGTGCCGAACTTCTGCGCCTCCTTGCCTACTCAGTTCCTTTTGCAGCTGTCCATTCCTGTATTAACGGATACTATTATGGACTGCGCCGTACCAATGTGCCTGCCATCTCCCAGCTGATTGAGTCTCTGGTCCGTATGGGAACTTCTTACGTTCTCTACATTATCTTTATTGAAAAAGGCATTGCTATCACACCTGCACTTGCCGTATACGGCATGGTAACCGAAGAAGTGGTTTCTTTCCTTTTATGCAGTACCATTATCGCGGTACACTTCGGGAACGAGAACTACAAAGATACGCCTACCAGTTCTATGGTAACCAATTTTAAAGAAATGTTGTCCTTATCCACCCCCCTTACTTTAAACCGCGTACTCTTAAATCTCCTGCAAAGTATGGAAGCCCTTTTTATTCCCCTTCGACTGAGAGTATATGGCATGGATGTTTCTACTTCACTGAGTACATATGGTGTCCTGACCGGTATGTCCATACCGCTCATTTTATTTCCGTCGGCAATTACAGCATCTGCTTCTACTTTACTGCTGCCTACCGTTTCGGAGGCACAGTCCGCCCAGGACGGAACACGAATCACCGTAACTATTGAAAATACCATTAAATACAGCCTGATTCTCGGCATCCTCTGTACCGGCGTTTTCCTGGCACTGGGCAATGAAATGGGTGAGGTGCTGTTCCACAGCGATCTGGCTGGTCCATTTATTTTAACGCTTTCCTGGATCTGTCCCTTTCTTTATCTCACCACGACACTGACCAGTGTATTAAACGGGCTGGGCAAAACTACGACTACCTTTATCCAGAGTACCATAGGGCTTCTGCTTCGAATCGGCTTTGTCTGGTTCGCGGTACCTCTGTTTGGGATCTCCGGATATCTCTGGGGACTGCTGGCAAGTGAACTGGTCATTGCTTTTATGGCGCTGCGTTCCCTGAAAAAAGAATATGACTATTCCTACCATGTGCAGGCATCCATCGTTCTTCCGATTCTGGCACTGGTACTCAGCATCGGTATTATACTCTTCGCAAGGCAGACCGTTCATTCACTGGGGTTTGTTCCACCTCCGCTGATTGAACTGTTTTCGTTAGCAATCCTGTTAACACTGTCTTACGTTCTGCTGCTCATCGTTTTTCGCGTAATAAAGCTGCCGGCCAAATGACCGACAGCTTTATTATGTCTTTTTATTCCTAACTTATTGCTTTTTATTTTTCACCCAGTTACCATTCTTATCCACGTATTTTCCATTAATCCATTTATCTTTAGCCAAGGTACCGTCCTTCTGCAGATATTTATTACCAATCCATTTTTTCTTCACCATTTTGCCATTGCTTCCCACATAATGGTCATCGATCCACATGTTGCGGTATTTCCTGCCGTCATAACCCACATAATATGTATTTTTAACCCAGGCATTGCGAACCAGTTCTCCATCCTTGTCCACATATCTGCCGCCGATCCACTTATCCGTATCCAGGTGTCCTTTACTGTTCATATGGAAGATTCCATTCAGCCAGGTGTCCTTTGCCATAATGCCGTTGGTATAAAAATAGTACCAATACCCTTTTGTCACACTTCCGTTTTTGCCAATCCAGAGCCATTCTCTTTTTGCATATTTACCATTTGGCTTTTTATACTTGGTTCCTTTGGCAGTCTTTACAAAACCCGGCTTGCTCTTCTTATCATAGTCCTGAATCCATGCACCGTCTTTTCCCACATACCGGCCGCCAACCCACTTATTGACTACCATCTTACCGTTTCGTCCCAGGAAATAGGGTCCATACCAGCTATTTCGCGTCATTGGGCCATTATCGGCGAAGTGATAATAACTCTTTCCTATTTTGACCCATCCAGTCTGCATATAACCTTTTTTATTGAAATAATATGTCTGATTGTCTACCATTTGAAATCCTTTCAGATATTGATCCGTTCCATCCAGGTAATAACGGTATCCGCCTTCTGTCTGCCGGAAGCCTGCCAAAGAGGTAATAGACAGCATTCCAAACATGCATAATGCCATTAATGTTAAGATTAGCAATTTCCACTTTTTATTCATTCTTTTCTCCATTTCCGGTCACTCCCTTAAATGTTTTCCTGCCTTTTTGCATACCATATTGAATAGGTATATTATGTCATACTTTCTTTATCATGACAAGATTTTTGCAAGGCCGGTTTGTTTATTAAGTAAAATTTAAGATATCTCAGAGAAGAGTTCCATAAGCAGACAGGATTTTTGCCTCACACTTTTTTATTTATGATATAATGATCTGGCAAATGACAAGCGCGCGTTTGAAAGTGTTTGATACTGGCTTTCTCACAGCCGTTCGTGACACTTCGCAAAAGACCATTTAAACTATCAACTGCGAGGAGGAATAAAATTATGAAGCTGATTTTCTCAATGATCAAAAAACATCTGCTTCTTTTCTGCTGTGCCATCTTTTTCTTAACCATAGAAGCGCTCTGCGATCTGCTTC
>NZ_JAWYAJ010000259.1:0-8826 GCF_034124845.1 Robinsoniella sp. | reverse complement strand
TTTCAATGTCATCGAAACGCTTGTTATAAGCATTAAGTTCATTATTAACGTTCCCAAAATTAGTTTCAATGTCATCGAAACGCTTGTTATAAGCATTAAGTTCACAATTAACGTTCCCAAAATTAGTTTCAATGTCATCGAATCGCTTGTTATATACATTAAGTTGTTCGTTATTCTCTTTCACAAGATTAGTTAGCATATCAAGCTTTTCATCAGTGGTCATATTACACACCTCCTTGTAACATGAATATCTTTATATTAACATATAGAAAGTGCAAAGTCTATTCAATTATCAAGGTACTATGTTAACTAAAAAGGGATTATTTTCCGGCATCTAATAGATGGTTAGTTGCCATATCAAGAAAATTATATAGAGACTCATACCATAAAAGAGCAATGATATACATAAGAAAATAAGAAACAGAAAATGTATACATAAAAATAAAAGTATTGAAACGCCAAATAAGTAGAAACATAGGCGAGACCTGAAAACAATAGTATTGATCTACAATAAGCATTATATCACACCTCTGTATGAATTCACAATGTTTTTTACAGTGTGATTCATACAGAGGTGTTTTTATTTATCTGGAAATAGTAAAAAGAGGGTAAAGTCAGGAAGTCCTTTCATTCTCTTTTAAAGGAGAATAACGGATCTTAAAGCGGATATCCTGATTGTAATCCCCAAAGGAGCTGCCAAATATCGTCATACCCCCAACATGCCTGGCATTATCCGGAACGCCAAGCTTGAACCGGATAATATCCCGGTCAGTAAAAGCAAAATCCTCAATGGTCACATCGGAGATTTTCAGATCATTCATAAAGGTACCGTTCTTATTAATTACCAGATTCTTTAAAAGTCCATATTGATTCCAGTTGGAGAACCACCAAGAGGGTGTAAAATGTCCGGGGCGGTCCGCATAATCTCCGGGGCTGGTCCAAAGACCCACAAAGGTTTCGTTTATATAAAAGTGAATATCGGAAGGCCAGATGCTGTTGCTGCCCGGAGCTTCCGAACTGATTTCCAGAGAGATATCAATTTCTTCAATCCGCTGTGAGGCAGGCAGCACATTGGGCAGGATATACTCCACATATCCTTTGCCAAGCCAGAGGATATCGGCGTCAAAACGCTGCTGGTGGACGAAAAACCTGGGGTCATCCACATCACCGATCAGAGAGGTTCTGGTAGAGATACCGCAGGTGGGATAAACAGAAAAGTCACAATACTGTCCAACTTTTAACTCAGCCGTAGATTCATTCCGTATTACGGGTTCCTGAGTGAGCGAAAAAAGTATCTGCCCGATATGTGCCTGGCACACCTTCTGGTTGCCGTGTCCGTCTCCTTCACTGGTGATATTCACCAGACCGCAGTCCTCCAGTTTCTTAATATGACTGGTCAGTGCGCCATTGGTAATATTAACCCGTGCGGCAAGTTCGTTCATATTCATAGGACCTTCATCCAGCAGAAGATTGAGAATGGAAATACGGATATCGGAGCCAAGAGCTTTAAAAAGCGGCAGACCGCTGTCGATGTCTTTCAGATAGCGCATAGGGTGTTCCTTTCGTAAAACCTTTATAGTCGTATTGAAAATAATTATATCGCTGATTGGAAGAAAATACAATAGGAAATCCGGGTGCAGGGAGGGGGTGTAAAAGCGTGTAAAAAGCTGTCTGTCAAAAATATATATTTAATATAAACTAAAATAGTTTAAATATAACTTGACAAGATAAAGAATAAAATGTATAGTTTAGTTACGAAGCAAAAGAAAAGTCATTGAATATATACAAGGTGCACAAAAGTGAATGAAAAAATTGTTAAAAATGCTGGCCGGCTGATTTTGCTTTTAAAAGAAGATTCTGAGTGTTCGTGTGTGGGACAATGACGGGATTTGCTTGGTTAATAGGTAACTAATGTGAGTTGTATTCAAAGTGAGTAAATGACAGCCTGTTTGGATATGCATTTTTCAAGCAGAAAGATTGCGAATTTAAACATGCTTTAGGGAGGATTGAATATGAGAAAAAAGTTAATTTGTTCTTTACTGTGTGTATCTGTGGCAATTTCAATGATTACCGGGTGTGGAGGTAATGGAAGCAGTCCGTCTTCATTAACAGATGGTTCAGAAGCCGGTTCTAAGGAGGAAGCTTCTTCCGATGGCGGGGACGAAGCCGGTTCTGAGACAGAAGTTGTGACAACTACCGGAGATGCCAATGGCACCCACTTCGATATGTGGACTTTTGTGGAGATGCATTCGCAGTTTTATTCCAACATGGTACAGAAGTGGAACGAAGAAAATCCGGATAAGACGATTGAAGTAACCTTTACTACATACCCTTATGCGGACATGCATAATAAGCTTACGCTGGCGTTACAGTCCGGGGAAGGTGCACCGGATTTATGTGATGTAGAGGTTGGACAGTTCCCCAATTTTCTCCAGGGGGAAGTCCAGTTTAAAGAGCTGAATGGGTTTATGGAGCCTTATGCAAAAGACATTGTGCAGTCCCGCATTGATCTTTACAGTAAAGATGGGAAAAATTACGGAGTACCAACCCATGTTGGAGCTACCGTTATGTTCTACAATACCAAGATCCTGGAGCAGTATGGGATTGACTATACAGGAATTAAAACCTGGGACGATTATACAGAAGCAGGAAAACAGTTAGCAGATGCATCGGAAGGAAAAGTCATGATGACATCTGTGGATACGGCAGGAACGGACTGGCTGTCTCTCTCCATGGCTGAATGGGGAGAAGACTGGACAGATGCGGAAGGCATAGCAGATGTGACCATTGATTCTGTGAACAAGATGCTGACTATGCAGCAGGGGTGGCTGGAGGACGGAATTGCCATGGTTTCTCCGGGCGGTCATGTGGACATGGAAGAGGGATATGCAAATGTTGCAGACGGTAATATTGCTTCTTTTCCAAAAGCCATGTGGTTTATGTCCAGATTCCTGAATTATATGCCGGAGATGACAGATACCTGGGCAATAGCACCCTGTCCGGTATATGAAGAAGGGCAGAACAGGTCTGTGGGCATTGGAGGAACCGGGACGGTGGTAACGAATCAATGTGAAAATGGATACCTGGCAGCGGAATTTCTGGCATGGGCAAAATTATCAGAAGAAGGAGAAAAAAAGATCTGGGAGGATCTGGGGTTTGACACCTGCAATACAGCAATCTGGACCGATAAATCCATTACAGAAGACACATCAAATAAATATATCTCTTATTTTAAGACAAATCCTTTTGACACCTTAAATGAGATTAAAGATGAAATCGGGATTGTAAAAGTAGTCAGGATGACGCCAGCAATCGGCGAGGTATTTAATAACACCACCTTAAATGCAGTATTAGAAGACGGGCAGGATGTAACAGAGGCACTGCAGGAAGCCCAGGATAATGTATCCCTGGAGCAATAATGCGCATTTGCTGTTGAAAGGAGGAAAATACCTTGCTTAAGATTAAAAAAATATTTTATTCCCAGAAAATTGCACCTTATGTATTTGTCCTGCCGTTTCTTTTAAGCTTCCTGATTTTCTGGATTTATCCTTTGTTCAGTACGGTTAAGATGAGTTTTCAATCCGTTCTGCCAGGTCAGGTAGAATGGGTTGGAGCAGCTAATTACACCAAGCTGTTAAAAGATACTGTTTTTCATACTGCCATTTTAAACAGTGGAAAATATACGCTGTTAACCATTGCATTACTGATTCCATTTCCCATGTTGTTTGCCGTAATGATGGAAAGCCGTCTGACAAAGGCGAAGGGACTCTGGAAAGCGATTTTATATTTACCGGCGCTTACCTCGGTAGTGGTGGCAGGAACTATTTTCCGCCTGATGTTCAGCGAACTTCATGGGTCCGCCATGAATCAGCTGATCGGATGGTTTGGAGCAGGTCCTTTGAAGTGGCTGAAAGAATCCACAACCGGCATGCTGGCATTACTGGTGCTGGCATGCTGGAGATGGACCGGTGTAAACACCCTGTATTTTATAGCAGGCCTTAAAAATATTGACACAGCCCTTTACGAATCCGCAGATATAGACGGGGCAACCAAGTGGCAGAAGTTCCGGTTTGTTACGGTTCCGCTTTTAAAACCCACCAGCATCTATGTACTGACTATCAGTATTTATGCGGGTTTATCTATGTTCCTGGAAAGCTTTATGCTATGGAACGGGAATGCATCGCCCAAAAACATCGGACTTACCATCGTAGGTTACCTGTATCGGCGGGGGATTGAGAAAAATCAGCTGGGTTATGCTTCTGCCGTAGGACTGGTGCTTCTGCTGATCGCCCTGATTATTAACATTTTCCAACTGATTATGAATGGAACCTTCAAAAAGGAGGAACGGTAAGATGGGGAGAGGAAAAGAAAAAGAGCGGTCATCTATAAACAGAAACCAGATGGTCTTAGCGATAGTCAACACCGGAATCTTCGCAGTTGTATGCTTCATTGTAACAGCACCTCTGCTAATTTCATTTATAGCGTCCTGGCGGCCGGGGAAGGATTTAATCCGGTATGGAATGAGTCTGAAACTGGATTTTTCCGCAATGAGCCTGAATAATTATCAATATCTGTTTACCGGGAATCACAGCTATTTCTTATGGTTCAAAAACAGTATGGTGCTCACCGTACTTACGGTTGTACTGACACTTCTGGTCTGTTATTTTATTGCTTACGGGCTTACCATGTATCAGTATAAGCTGCAGAATTTCCTGTTTTTTCTGGTGATTGCCACGATGATGGTTCCGTTTGAGATCCTGATGCTGCCTTTGTACCAGGAGATGATAGACCTGAATCTCATTAACAGCCGTGCGGGTGCTATTTTGCCGGGGCTTTGTGCTGCGTCAACCATTTTCTTCTTCAGGCAGTACATGAGCGGATTGCCCAAAGAGCTGCTGGATGCAGGGAGAATAGACGGTGCAACGGAGTATGGGATCAGCATTAAAATCATGATGCCGATTACGAAGCCGGCATTTGCGGCAATGTCAATCTTATGTGCTATGGGTTCCTGGAACAATATGCTCTGGCCGTTACTGGTATTTCGTGATGCAGATAAATTTACACTGCCTATCGGCTTAAATACCCTTTTGACGCCCTATGGAAATAATTACGACCTGTTAATAGCAGGTTCCATGTTTTCAATTTTGCCGATATTTGTACTGTTTTTATGTTTCCAGAGGTATTTTATCGATGGAATGACGGCAGGTGCAGTCAAAGGCTAAGAGGGATTTAGAGGACAATTCTCAGTGGCATCCAGAGGGCAGAAGCAGTCAAAGGTCAGTGGCATCCAGAGGGCAGAAGCAGTCGAAGGTCAGTGGCATCCAGACGTTAGAAGCAGTCAAAGGTCAGTGGCATCCAGACGACAGGAATGATTTTCAGACAGGTCCAGAGCTCCATCCTGACAGTAACAATAGTGACATATAAAAGTAGAAAGTAAAAATTTGGAGGAAATTAAGATGGCAAGACTTTTCATTGATGCACAGCATAAAAAAAGTAAAATACATAAAGAGATCTATGGCCACTTCTCAGAACATTTGGGGAGATGTATTTATGAGGGACTCTATGTGGGAGAGGAGTCACAGATTCCCAATACCAACGGAATGCGAAATGATGTGGTAGAAGCGCTGAAAGAAATGAAGATACCGGTCCTGCGCTGGCCCGGAGGCTGTTTTGCCGATGAATACCACTGGATGGATGGGATTGGACCCAGGGAAAACAGAAAGAAAATGATTAATACCCATTGGGGAGGCGTGGTAGAAGACAATAGCTTTGGAACCCATGAGTTTATGGAACTGTGCCGTCAGCTGGGATGTGAGGCATATATCAATGGAAATGTTGGAAGCGGATCTGTTCGTGAAATGTCGGAATGGGTGGAATATATGACTTTTGACGGGATTTCTCCAATGGCGGAGCTCAGAAAAGAGAACGGCAGGGAAGAGTCCTGGGATATTGCATTCTTTGGCGTGGGAAATGAAAACTGGGGCTGCGGCGGAAATATGACACCGGAGTATTATGCCAACGAATACCGGAGATATCAGACATATGTAAGAGACTACAAACAGGACCGCAAAATCTATAAGATTGCCTGTGGTGCCAATGTGGACGATTATGAATGGACTCAGGAGGTATTAAAAACCTGTTTTCGTCATTCACAGCCGTCCCAGCATGGATTCATGGATGGTCTGTCCCTCCACTATTATACCCACCCTGAGGGCTGGGAAAAGAAAGGAAGTGCGACGGATTTCGATGAAACAGCATGGTATAAGACCCTTTCCAAGACCCTTTATATGGAAACCCTGATCAAGCGTCACAGTGCAATTATGGATCAATATGACCCGGATCAGAAAATAGGGCTCATTATAGATGAGTGGGGAACCTGGTTTGATGCCATGCCCGGAACAAATCCCGGATTTCTCTATCAGCAGAATACCATGCGGGATGCTTTGGTAGCCGGTATTAACCTGAATATTTTCAATAAATATTCCAAACGTGTACGGATGGCAAATATCGCACAGTTAGTAAATGTGCTGCAGTCTGTAATTTTAACCGAAGGCCCCCGTATGGTAAAAACGCCCACCTACCATGTATTCCATATGTATCAGTGTCATCAGGATGGGTTGCTTCTGGAAAGCCATATGGATACAGAACAGATCGGATTGGAAGAAGAATTTCAGGTTCCTAATTTAACGGAATCGGTATCCGAGGATGAAAATGGTAAAATGCATCTTACCATAACCAATCTGTCCCTGGCAGAGTCATATCCCATTGATACGGTGATCACAGGGCGCAGTGTGCAAAAGGCAGCAGGAAGTATTCTGGTAAATGAGATGCATGCCATGAACACGTTTGATGAGCCCGAGAGGGTAAAGGTTCAGGAATTTTCCGATATCCAGATTACAGGAGAGGGAATTTCCTTTGTAATCCCGCCCAGCAGCGTTGTTCATATTGAGGTGGAATAGATGGAGCAAAACCAGAGGATTTGCAAAAAATGCCTCTTGAAAGAAATGCAGGAAAGTGAATATTTTCATCATCTCTATGATTACATCAGCCGCCTGGATGCGGATATCAAAACAGATGAAAGTAAATATCAGGATCGGCTTGAAAAATGTAAAGCCTGTGACAGCCTGATGAATGGAATGTGCAGAATATGCGGATGTTTTGTGGAAATGAGAGCAGTCATTGATAAAAATGGCTGCCCTCATGCCACACCAAAATGGTAAACAAGGAGTAATCAAATGACTGGTAATAAGTATGCAAAAATGGTAATAGACAAAGACTTTAAGATCTCTAAAATCGATAACCGGATCTATGGTTCGTTTATAGAACACCTGGGGCGTGCCGTATACGAGGGAATCTATCAGCCCGGGCATCAGACAGCAGATGCTGACGGTTTCCGTATGGATGTGATGGAACTGGTGAAGGATCTGCAGGTTCCCATTGTACGCTATCCCGGCGGCAATTTTGTGTCCAGTTTTTACTGGGAAGACAGTGTGGGACCGGTAGAGCAGCGCCCCAAACGCCTGGAGCTGGCATGGAGAAGCCTGGAACCCAATGAAATTGGGGTAAATGAATTTTCCAGATGGTGTAAGGCGGTAAACTCAGAAATAATGATGGCGGTGAATCTGGGAACCAGAGGCGTGGCGGATGCCTGCAATTTGTTAGAATACTGCAATCATCCCGGGGGAACGAAATACAGTGACCTTAGGATATCACACGGTGTAAAAGAACCTCACCGCATCAAAACCTGGTGCCTTGGGAACGAAATGGACGGTCCCTGGCAGGTAGGCTCCAAGACACCGGTTGAATACGGGCGGCTTGCATCGGAGACGGCAAAGGCCATGAGACTGATGGATCCTTCCATAGAACTGGTATCCTGCGGCAGTTCCAACACCGGCATGCCCACGTTTCCACAGTGGGAGGCAACCACCCTGGAACATACCTATGACTATGTAGACTACGTATCCCTCCATCAGTATTTTGGAAATCCGGATAAGGATACCAGGAATTTCCTGGCACGTTCTGTGGAAATGGATCACTTCATCCGGACGGTTATTGCGACCTGTGATTTCGTAAAAGCCAAAAAGAGGGGCAGTAAGGATATTAATTTAAGCTTTGATGAATGGAATGTGTGGTTCCATTCCAATGAATCCGACAATGATACCATGGCAAACCGCCCCTGGCAGAAGGCACCGGCACTTCTGGAAGACGTCTATACATTTGAGGATGCGCTTTTAGTGGGCTTAATGCTGATTACCTTTCTAAAGCATGCCGACAGGGTAAAGATGGCGTGCCTGGCACAGCTGGTCAATGTCATCGCACCCATAATGACAGAGACAGACGGCGGGGCGTGGAAGCAGACCATTTTTTATCCGTACCTCCATGCATCCAGATACGGAAGAGGGATTGCACTACAGCCGGTATTTGACAGCTCCAAACACGATACAAAGGAATATACCGATGTAACGGATGTGGACGCAGTGGCAGTTTATAACGAGGAAGCAGAAGAAGTGACCATCTTCGCCGTAAACCGGGACCTTCAGGAAGGTGTCCCTATGGAATGCGATATCAGAAGCTTTGCCAGTTACCGGATACTGGAACACATTGTGCTGGAGTGTGATGATTTAACAGCCAGCAACGGTCCTGGACAAGACCGGGTAGTGCCCGGGCATTCTGCAAACAGCAGAGTGGAGGATGGCATTTTAAAGACCGTGTTGAACAAGGCTTCCTGGAATGTGATAAGGCTGGGGAAAAACTCCTGACGCAATCTAGTGCTCCATCCGGACAGTAACAATAGTGACAGCACTGCCTATTTTGCCATCTGCCGC
This sequence comes from Robinsoniella sp., assembly GCF_034124845.1. NCBI lineage: Bacteria > Bacillati > Bacillota > Clostridia > Lachnospirales > Lachnospiraceae > Robinsoniella > Robinsoniella sp. The sequence goes on along the minus strand of NZ_JAWYAJ010000259.1, from coordinate 1 downwards.
G
>NZ_JAWYAJ010000258.1:0-5805 GCF_034124845.1 Robinsoniella sp. | reverse complement strand
ATGATCCGCGGTGAGACCCAGTACAACAAAGTATCCAGATTCATTCGGGAAATCCCCCGTGAGCTGGTAGCCGTGGGCGGACAGGTAAAAGATAAGGTAGAAGACATACCGAAGCCAACCAATTATGCACAGGCAAAAACAGCATTCAAAACAAAAATATTTGATCCCAGACAGTTCCAGGTAAAGAAGGCGGATGCCCTGGATTACGGCGTTGGAGATCAGGTAAAGCACATTAAATTCGGTGTGGGAACCGTCGAAGGAATTGTAGAGGGCGGCAAAGACTATGAAGTAACCGTCAACTTCGAAAAAGCAGGCGTAAAAAAGATGTTTGCGGCCTTTGCAAAACTAAAGAAAGTATAAAATATTTTTTTCATATAGTAAAATTTAGTATTTAGTGATATACTAGTCATAAGAGTAAATCTAATGAAAGGACGTGTAAGGGATATGAACAAATTTGAAGAATTACTGGCTGCATTACAGAAAAAAGAGGATGACAAAAACAAAAATACAGTGCTTTGGGTTTTGGCAATTATCGGTGCTGTAGCAGCAGTAGCAGCAATCGCTTATGGTGTTTATCGTTATTTCACGCCGGATTATCTGGAAGACTTTGAAGAGGACTTCGATGATGATTTCGATGATTATTTTGATGATGCTGATGATATTATTGACGATGTAAAAGAAGACGTCAAAGAAGCAGCAGAAAAAGTGAAAGACGCCGTTGAAGACGCAGTAGATTAATTAAAAATGCATAAAAGGGCAGATGTCATTTGGCACCTGCTTTTTTTTACGAAAAATTTGTATTATGGGGTGAGATTTGGTAGAATGGAAGCAGGGGTTAGCGGTTAGCGGTGAGATTAGAAAACAGATGGATATAAAAGGGCTGATCTGAAGTTGACTTTTAAGAGAGATTTCATATTGTTGGAAAAATACTAATATTATATGGGGGTTCTACTATGAATAAAAACGGTGAATGCAAGTATCAATGTGACAAAAACTGTGATGAGAGTAAGAATGATACCGATTATTTTAATGAGTACAATAGCGATCAGGAAGAAACTAATAAAGTTCCGGTACAGTCAGATTCCAGGGAGCGTGACAAAAACGAAGAACAGTGCCATAAACGAAACGATCATAGAAATCCAATAGAGTCAAAAGCACCCGAATATATAAGGCTGGTTCCAATTCCGAATCTTATGATAGATGAAGCCAATATCAACTTTGATATGGAGGTAAAGGAAACTGCCGCAGAGAATAAAAGAGTAAAGGAAGAAAAATAAAAGAAGAAAAAATAAAAGATTGAACAGCAAGAGAAAAAAGAGCAAAGGTAATTAATATCAATTCTTTGAAACTACGTTTTAATTATTTTGTAATTGTAATTAGTTAAACCAAGAAAGTTTAATATTAGAAAGTAAAGACAATAATAAAGACAACAATAAAGATAACAATAAAGACAATAATAAGATAATAAGAAGGGCAATAAAAAAGACGATAATAATAAAAATATAAAATATAAATGGAGCGTAAAATTGTGAAAAAAGGTCAAGTATTAGAAGGTGTTATAAAAGAAGTAGTATTTCCAAACAAAGGGATTGTAGAAGTAGAGAATGAATCAAAAACAGTTATTGTTAAAAATGGTGTTCCTGGTCAGAAAGTTCGCTTTTCTATCAATAAAATCCGAAAGGGAAAATGCGAGGGACGATTGCTAGAAGTCATTGAAAAGTCGCCTGTGGAAGTAGAACCATCCTGCCCGCACTTTGGTATCTGCGGTGGCTGTACATATCAAAATCTGGATTATCCGACGCAGCTTGCCCTGAAAGAAAAGCAGGTAAAAGATCTGATAGACAGCGTCTGTAAAGATTATGAATTCGAAGGAATTAAAGGCAGTCCCCAGCAATTTGCATATCGTAATAAAATGGAATTTTCATTTGGGGATGAAATAAAAGATGGCCCGTTGGCATTAGGAATGCATAAACGTGGAAGCTTTTATGATATTGTAACGGTTGATCAGTGTAAAATCGTAGACGACGATTATAATAAAATTCTGGACTGTGTGCTGGGATATTTTAAAGAGACGGATCTGAGTTTCTATCATAAATTATCTCACCAGGGATATTTACGTCATCTGTTAGTTCGTAAGGGACAGAAGACAGGAGAGATCCTGATTGATCTAGTAACCAGTACTCAGTCAGTGCCCAATTTGGAAGGCCTTAAGGACAGGCTTTTGGAATTAGAATTAGATGGCAGAATCGTAGGGATATTAAATACATTAAATGATAGTCTTGCCGACGTCGTTCAGAATGATGAAACTAAAATATTATATGGACAGGATTATTTTTATGAAGAGCTGTTAGGTCTTAAATTTAAAATTTCTCCATTCTCCTTTTTTCAGACAAATTCACTTGGCGCAGAGGTATTGTATGAGACAGCACGTTCTTATGTGGGAGAGACGAAAGATAAAGTGATATTCGACCTCTACAGCGGTACCGGAACGATTGCACAGATGTTAGCTCCGGTTGCCAAAAAGGTAATTGGTATTGAATTCGTGGAAGAGGCGGTGGAAGCAGCAAAAGTAAACGCGGCTTTGAATAATTTGGATAATTGTGAGTTTATTGCAGGGGATGTATTAAAAGCAATTGATCTCGTGAAGGAAACACCGGATCTTATTGTCCTTGACCCACCAAGGGATGGAATTCATCCAAAGGCGTTGCTGAAGATTATTGATTTTGGAGTGGATAGAATGGTTTATATTTCCTGTAAGCCTACCAGTCTGGTTCGGGATTTGGAAGTGCTGCAGGGGAGAGGGTATGAGGTTGTGAAGGTTGTGGGGGTTGATATGTTTCCTGGGACTGGGCATGTTGAAACCGTGGTTCTGCTGACTAGAAAAGGCCAGTAAATCAAAGGGTTTTAGGAAATTGGGCAGGAGATGTAGGTGTGCTTTTTGGCTTGTTGAAATGATATAAGTTTCCGATTACTGGGGTGGGGTAAGGAAAATGAACGTTTTGGCAAAAGCGGGTTGATATATGAAGAATTCTAAAGATAATATTACGTAGTTAATTATGTACCAAAATAAATTATATAATTTGAATGCTCACTACTGGTGATATGATTGATAATTTATATTAAGAAAAGGAGTGTTAATAATGAAAACTGTAACTTTAGATGCACTAATTCCAAGAGAAGATTTTGAGATTATTTCTACAATTGGTAATAGTGGAAATACAAGAAACAAATTAACTTTGTCGATTGAAGATTTGAAATATGATTCTTTTTTCTTTTCTGCGTTGAGAAAACCAATATTTCAAAGAGAAACAAATGATTGGGAATCAACAAAAATTGTTTCGATGGTTGGGAGTTTTTTAAACAATGAGTTAGTCCCATCTATAATTTTATGGAGAAATCAAGGTGGTTATATTTTTGTTATTGATGGAGCACATAGACTAAGTAGTTTAGGCGCATGGATTAACGATGATTATGGTGATGGACCTATCTCCCAGAAGTTTTATGGTAACTATATCTCAACAGAACAAAAAGAAATTGCAGATAAAACGAGGCGTTTAGTTAACGAGAAATTTGGTTCATTCACGGAAATATGGAATATATCTCGAAATTTATCCGCAACAGATAATGTTAAAAAAATCGAATCTGCTAAGAATCTTGGAGCATTGGGTCTGCAAGTACAGTGGGTAGATGGTGATGCAAGCAAGGCAGAAGATTCTTTCCTGAAAATCAACCAATCTGCGACAAAAATCAGTGATGCAGAACTTGAATTAATAAAAAACCTCGACATGGCATTTGCTATTTCTGCAAGAGCAGTTGTGCGGGCAGGTAAGGGATATAGTTATTGGTCAAGTTTTTCGGATGAGTACCAAAATAAGATTATTGATAAAGCAAAAAATATTCATCAGATTATGTTTGGTACAAAAACCTTTGATATAAATGATGTTAATTCTTTTCCGATTGCAGGGCCCAGATTGTCAAATTTGACCTTAGATGTAGTCACTCAAACTATAAAAATATGTAATGGCTTAGATGGTGTAAAAAAACTTGAAATTGGCGCAGAGAAAACGGTTTTATTATACCTAAATGAGACATTGCGAATTTTGGAGTATATAAACTCGAATAAACCATTTTCTTTAGGAATTCATCCGTTCATTTATTTCTATTCTGACTTAGGTAAGCATAAAATTGCTTCATATTATGGTTTTTTAATGTTTATTAAAGATTTAATAGAGAAGAAAAATATAAATAAATTTGTAGAAAATAGAGAGCTGTTTGAACAGGTGATTTATCAATACAGTTTTCTTGTACAGCAGATTGTAAGAAGATTTAGACAATCAAAACGTGCATTTGCTCCGATAAAAAATTATTTCGATGCCATTTTAGATATTATTTCAAAAGATAAAGAGATAACAATTGAAAGTGTAATTACATGTCTAAAGGAGATAGATGAATTCAGATTTTTACAAACAGAAATTGTAGATAACGAATCCTCTGCTGTTAATAGCAACTTTTCACGAGGGAAAAAACAACAGATTAAATTGCATACATATGTGTCTACACTACCTAAATGCCCAATATGCGGAGGATATATGGACAATAATTCCGTATCCGTGGATCATATACATAGAAAACAAGATGGTGGAACAAATGCAATAAACAATGGTCAGGTTACCCATCTATACTGTAATACCACATATAAAAATTGAAATGATGATGGAATAATAAATCAGTTTTGCAATCCACAGTGCGAACGCTAATTTCTCAATCTCTTTATCATAGGCTCTTCTAGAATGAGATTTAGTAACAAAAAAATATTTAAAAATATAAATGGAGATATTCTTACATATTTATAATAAAGAAAAGGCGTAAATAAATAAGAGGTGAGTGTATACTATCGGCATGTAATATAAATAATACCTTTCACCGCATGTTGAGACTGTGGTGCTCTTAACCCGTAAAAAAGATACTCAGACTATTGATATTGAAATGAATATAGAAAAACAAGATATTTAGTATTAGGACTATATTTTAGAAAGTTGGTGATTTGATGGCATACGAGATGGCAAATCCAATGATTAATGAAATAAAAGATATTCTTGAAGCAGCAAGAAAAAATGCAACACGGAAGGTCAATGATGAGCTGATTATTGCTTATTGGAAAATAGGTGAAATAATTGTGCGTTATGAGCAAAATGATAGTTTAAGAGCAGCATATGGGGAGCAGACGTTAAAGCAGTTATCTAAGGAATTGACGAAAGAGTTGGGAAAAGGGTTTTCGAGATCAAATTTACAAAACATGAGAGCATTTTACTTGTATTATGAAAAATGCCAGTCAGTGACTGGCAAATTAAGTTGGACTCATTATTGTGAATTATTAAGTATCACAGACAAAGAAAAAAGGCAGTTCTATGAGAATGAAGCACAAAACTCAAATTGGTCTGTAAGGGAGATGAAAAGGCAAATTGAAACATCATTGTATGAACGGTTACTTTTATCTAAAGGACAAATAAATAAAGAAGAAGTTTATAAATTAGCGACAAAGGGAATTGAGTTATTGACACCCTCTGATATGATAAAAGATCCATATGTTTTTGAGTTTTTAGGTATACCGGATAATAAGCCTGTATTGGAAAATGACCTTGAGAGGGCATTGGTAGAACAAATAGAGAAGTTTTTGTTAGAGCTCGGACGTGGTTTTATGTTTGTTGGTACACAACAAAGAGTAACTATTAATAATACTCATTATTATGTAGATATGGTTTTCTATAATAATCCACTTAGGTCATACGTGCTAATTGAACTTAA
>NZ_JAWYAJ010000257.1:7274-15873 GCF_034124845.1 Robinsoniella sp. | reverse complement strand
GCTGGATATTATGCGGTTTTTAAAGCGCAGAGAAACTTATGAAAAAATATTCACGGGTTGTAATATGCCCGAAGTGACGACTCCCTTTTCTGAGCGCTATACAAAGAGAAAGGATGGCATCTGGGGGCAGAGAGGAATCAAGTTCCCACAGAATTTCCTGGTATTGGACTCCGCTCTGACAGGAGTGATCTGCCCGAACCGGGAATGTGCCTGGGTTCTGGTACAGGATGGGCATGAAAAAGAAACCATCCTGAAAGACTGGCTGGATTATGACGGTGATTTTTGCAAACCCTGCCCGGTCAGGTATGCCGGAATGTATGATGTTGTCACCAGAGACGGAATTACACTGTCAACGGATGTCTACCTTCCGGGGAATGGGGAAGGACCATTTCCAACCATGCTGGTGCGTACCCCATATGAAAAAGAAGCCGGAGCCGAGAATTATTTCCGCTATGTACAGCGGGGATATGCGGTTGTAATCCAGGATGTCCGGGGCCGGAACTTAAGCGGCGGGGAATTTCTGCCAAATTATTATGAGGTGGAGGATGGGGATGATACGCTGAACTGGATAGCTGCCCAGCCATTTTGTAACCAGAAAATCGGTATGGTAGGCGGCTCCTATCTGGGGTATGTGCAATGGGCGGCGGCAGCCAGTCAAAATCCGTACCTATGTGCCATCTTAAGTATTGTATGCGCGGGAAGTGCGTTTGTGGATGTGCCCAGAAGAGGCGGCTGCTTCACGTCTGGAATGCTGGCATGGTCGTTTGCCATGTCTAAGAAAAAAATGGACCCTGCCCTTATGGTAAGGGATGATTGGGAAGAGGTTCTGGGAATCCGTCCATTGTCCCGGATAGCCCCCGCGGCACTGGGTTATGATATCCCATTCTTGCAGAAATGGCTGAAGCATTCTGATAATGACGAACTGTGGAAGCGTTCGGACTGGCAGGCAAGGAATCCAAATCACCGTATCGTGCCTGCGCTGATTATGTCCGGGTGGTTTGATGATAACGGAATGGGAACCACCCAGGCACTGGAGCTTACAAAGGATTATCCCCCGGGCATGCGAAAGGTGATTCTTGGACCCTGGATGCACAGCGGAAATGCAAATTATGATATTCATGGAATTCATATGGGAATGGAAGCCATACGTTTTGACATCGACCTGATGTTCTTCAAGTGGATTGACCATTTCCTAAAAGGCAGGGAGAACGGGATTGATGCGGCATCACCGGTTGAGTATTATACTCTGGGTGAGAATAAGTGGAAGCAGGCGGAGAATTGGCCTGTAAAGCATGCAGCGAAAAAAGTGTTGTATTTATCCGGGGCGTGCCGGGAAGATGATGCGCTGTCAGGCAAAATATCGTGTAATGCAGCAAGTGTGGTGCCGGATGAATCAGCGTGTCGTCCAGAACATATGCTGCAAGGCAGCAGATCAGACGGTGATACAAATGGTTCACTTACGGATTCTCCGGCTGCTGATGGCAGTGATACTTATTGCTACGATCCGGAAAATCCGGCGCCTCATCTGATCGACATGTCAGAAAATGAGCTGGAAGTTCCGGAAGATTACACAGAGGTAGAAAAACGAAATGATGTGTTAGTTTACAGTACGCCGGTGTTAAAAAAGGCTGTTACCATTACCGGGGATATGATGGTAAAACTATATATCTCTTCTGATGCTCCGGATACGGACTTTATTGTCCGCATTACGGATGTTAGGGAAGACGGACGTTCTGTTAAACTGGCTGACGGCATGTTGTGTGCCAGATACCGGGAAGGTTTCGAACAGCCTGTTTTTATGGAGCCGAAAACGGTGTATCCCATCAGGATTAGAACCACAAAGATTTCCAACACATTTCAGCCTGGTCACCGAATCCGCCTGACGATTACATCCAGTGCAAAAAACTTTATTTTCCCAAACAGCAATACCACCGGCGGTTTTAACAGTGAAAAAACAAGAGTTGCTCAGAATACCGTTTATTATGGAAAGCAGTATCCTTCCGCCGTGGAGATGTGGGTGGAAGATTTTCCGCAGGCGAAGGCATTTCTGGAAGAGGCAGTTGTATAAATTTTATTGCAGATAATGAATGAAGTATGAAACCGCTGAGAAATATGCAGCGGTTTCATTTTTGGTGAATTGTTAACCAAAAATACAAATTAGTTGACAATAGGGGTTAGCTATTATATATTAACTGGTGTAGAAGTTTTTGTGTAAGAGTTTTAAGTAAGAACAAATTTTATGAATGGGAGGTGAAAAATTGAAAAGTAAAATTAAGACAAGTGATATGGTAATGTGTGCACTCTTTACGGCACTGATTGCAGCTGGTGCATTTATAAAGATTCCCGTTCCGGTTGTGCCGTTTACACTGCAATTTTTATTTACCATGCTGGCTGGACTTTTACTGGGTGGAAAACTAGGAGCGCTCAGTGTGGTGGTATATATGGTTTTAGGTCTTGCCGGACTGCCCATATTTTCGGAAGGCGGCGGCTTTGGCTACATTTTTAAACCGAGCTTTGGATATATTATCGGATTTGCGGCAGCCAGTTATGTGACGGGATATATGGCGGGAAAAGCAGGAAGCTTACATATGGGCAGGATACTTGCTGCCAACTTTACAGGACTTGCAATTGTATACGGCGTGGGAATGGTGTATTACTATTTCATCAGCAATTTCGTCATTGATACGCCAATCGGTCTGTGGCCCTTAATCTTATATTGTTTTATTCTAGCGGTTCCGGGAGATATTTGTCTGTGTTTTCTGGCTGCGTTTATTGCAAAAAGATTAAAACCGGTTATCAGCCATCTTTCATGAAAGAGGAGGAACAGTATTGTATCGTGTACAAGATTTAAAGGAAAAAGTATGGAATTTAGAAACTATCCAAAAGGATGAGGCAATGTTCCTGGCAAAAGCGCCGCTGGAGGAACTTTGCAGTGCAGCGGATGAAATACGGAAGAAATTCTGTGACAATGCATTCGATATTTGTACCATCATTAACGGAAAAAGCGGCAGGTGTTCGGAAGACTGCAAATATTGTGCCCAGTCCGCGTTTTATCCAGCCAAAATAGAAACTTATCCCCTGTTGTCATCCGAGGAGATTGTCAGTCAGGCGGTATATAACGAGGAGCGCGGTGTACTCCGTTATTCCATTGTAACATCTGGTAAAAGGCTCAGTGATGAGGAAACAGACCAGGTCTGTGAAAGTATCAGACAGGTCAAAAAAGCGGCAGATATCGCCGTCTGTGTCTCCTTTGGGCTATTAAGTGAGGCTCAGTACCGTAAAATCCGGGAGGCAGGAGCCACCAGGGTACATAACAATCTGGAATCCTCCAGGCGCTATTTTAAGGAAATTTGCACAACCCATACTTATGACGAAAAAATAGAGGCATTACTGGCTGCAAAAAGAGCCGGATTAAGTATCTGCAGCGGGGGAATCATGGGGCTGGGCGAGACTATGGAGGACCGCATTGACATGGTGCTGACGCTGCGTGAACTGGGAGTAAAGTCCATTCCGGTGAATCTCTTAAATCCTATACCCGGGACGCCATTTGAGGAAAATGAAATAATATCCAATGATGAAATGTGCAGAATAGTTGCTGTTTTCCGCTTTCTGATACCGGATGCATCCATACGGCTGGCGGGTGGAAGAGGGCTTCTGCCGGATAAAGGTGAGCGGTGCTTTTCCTCCGGTGCAAATGCTGCAATTTCGGGAGACATGCTTACTACTTCCGGGATCAGTATCCGGCAGGATATGGAATTGTTAGAAAAATTAGGGTATAAGGCGGTGCTGTATCATGGGTAAAAGTATCTTTATAGTGGGAACGGGCACCGATGTGGGGAAAACTTATATTACGGCGCTCATTGTAAAAAAGCTTCGGGAAGCTGGAAAGAGAGCGGCTTATTTTAAAGCGGCTGCAAGTGGAAATGTGAGGACAGAAACAGGGCTGATACCGGGAGATGCATATTTTGTGAAGAAGATTTCCGTCATTGACATGGAACTGACTGATATGATTCCCTATGTCTATGAGAATGCGGTTTCCCCTCATCTTGCTTCCAGAATGGAAGGGAATCCGGTGAATCTGGAAGTTATAAAGGAGAAATATCAAGAACTCTGCCATGAATATGATTATATTACCATGGAGGGAAGCGGAGGCATCCTCTGCCCGGTCTGTTTTGATGAAAACGAAATCTGGCTGGAGGATATCATTAAAATGCTGGGCTTAAGCTCTGTTCTTATTGCAGATGCCGGACTTGGGACAATTAATGCGGCAGTACTGACAATCGAATATATGAAACAAAAAGGAATGCCGGTAAAAGGAATTATATGCAATCATTGCCATACGGGAGATCCTATGGAAGAAGACAATAAGAGAATGATTGAACACAGATGCGGCATACCGGTAATAGGCTGTGTGGCTGATGGAGCAGAGAATCTGGACATTCCACTAGAGAAGCTGATCCAATTATATGAGTAACGGAGGAAGAAACATGAATTTAACAGAGAAAGACCTGAAGTATATCTGGCATCCATGTTCCCAGATGAAAGATTATGAAGAACTAAAGCCGATTGTCATAGATCATGGTAAAGGCGTATATTTATATGACAAAGATGGGAAATCCTATCTGGACATTGTTAGTTCCTGGTGGTGCAATCTGCTGGGACATTGCAATCCCAAAATAAATGAAGGGATCAAGCAACAGCTGGATCAGCTGGAACACGTGATATTTGCAAATTTTACCCATGAACCTGCAATTCAGTTATGTGAAGAACTGGCGGGGATTCTGCCGGGAGGTCTCTGTAAATTTAATTTTTCCGATAATGGTTCCGCAGCAGTAGAGTGTGCTTTGAAGATGGCATTCCAATATCAGTATCAGACGGGACATCCCAAAAAGACAAGATTTATGTGCCTGAGCGAAGGGTACCATGGAGAAACCATCGGTGCTTTGTCCGTAGGAAGTATGGATCTCTATGCGAAGATTTATCAGCCCATGCTGATGGATACCATAAGGATCCAGGCGCCGGACTGTTACCGGTGTCCATTTGGAAAATCCAGGGATCACTGTGATGGAGAATGTATCTGCCATGCCCAAGAGGCATTTGAAAAATTTGCAGACGAGACCTGTGCAATGATCGTTGAACCATTACTTCAGGGAAGCGCAGGTATGCGTATCTATCCGGCAGTGTATTTAAAGAAACTGCGGGCTCTCTGCAACAAATATCAGGTACTGTTAATCGCCGATGAAATCGCGACAGGATTTGGACGTACCGGCAGGATGTTTGCCTTTGACCACGCAGGAGTAAGTCCTGATATTATGTGCATTTCCAAAGGGCTTACCGGAGGCTATATGCCAATGGCGATTACCGTAACAACGGATCAGATCTATGATGCATTTTATGCGGATTACAGTGAAGGAAAAGCATTTATGCACAGCCATACATACAGCGGTAATCCACTGGGATGTTCGGCTGCACTTGCGGTACAGAAAATACTGCGGGAAGACCATATACTGGAACATGCTGCAAAAATGGCAGTTTATTTAAATGAGAAATTAGAGGAAGCACTTTTGGATCATCCCAATATAGGAGAAATAAGGCATCTGGGATTAATTAATGCCTGCGAGCTGACACCGGATAAGAAGACGAAGGCTGATTATCCCTCTGAGCTTCGCATGGGTTATCAGATTTATAAAAAAGCATTAAAAAAGGGCTTGATTTTGCGGCCGCTTGGAAATGTCATTTATTTTAATCCACCGCTGATTATCACGGAAGAGGAGATTGATAAAGCGGTGGATATGTGCCGGGATGCTGTTCGTGAAGTTTTGCTATAGTGAAATTTATTTTTTGCGAAAACCACCAACCATATATTCAATAGTAACTCCAATTTTTTTATTGATTTCTCCCAGATCCTGTTTCGGGTAATTTAATGCCAGCTCATTTAGTGCTCCTGAAATAGTATAGGCCATTAATTTAGTATCAACATCATCCGCCAGGTAACCGAGTTGTTTTAACTCGTCTATATGTTCCTGTAATACATGCATGGAGTTTTCCCGGTCTGCTTTTCTCCAGGCGTCCCAGCCAATCACTACTGGGGCGTCCACCAGCAGGATGCGCCGGCAGTTTTTGGCATTTGCACCTTTTACAAAGCCCAGACAACCCAATATAAGCTGATCCCACCGGTCATCACTTTTTAACGCTTCCTTTTCGATATGTCTTGCAATATCTTTTTGAACAGTCTCCAGCACTGCCAGGAAAAGTCCCTGTTTATTTTTAAAATGGTGATATACCGCACCCCTTGTTACGTCGGCTTCTTCTGCAATTTTCTCCAGGGATACATCGAAGTATCCATGCTGTGTGAAATGCTTTCTGGCAATTTTCAATAAGGCAGTTGTTGTCTTTTGTTTGGCTTCCTCTCTTTTCATGACGGTATCTCTCCGGCGTTGAAGTTTTCTTGAAATTCCTTACTTGGGGGAATGGCTTCGATAATATCAACAATGATATTATTGGGATCCTGCATAATGAAATGCCGCTGTCCATAAGCTTCGTCCCGTAAAGGCAGTATGACTATTCCTTCTGCCTTTTTTGTTAGCTCTGCGTAAATCTGTGCAGCGTTTTCCACTTCTATGTTTAAGATCATTCCCTGAATAATCGCCCTGCCGGATTCCGGTATGGTGTCGTGCCCCGCTTCAATAAAGGCTAATTCATGACCATCCGGGTGTGACAGACTAACATACCAGTCACTAGTAAAGGCTTCTGTAAAACCAAAATAATTTTTATAAAACAGACAGCTTTCTTCCAGCTTTTCGGTCATTAAAACGGGATATATACTTTTTATCATTTTTCATTTCTCCTTCTTATTTTTGATTTCTCATTCCATGTTTGATAATCCATTCCTGTGCTTTGCCGGAAGGTGTTTTTCGCCACTGTGCAATGATATGTTCCGCCTTCTGTGGAGCTTCCCGGTATAAGTCATTCAGATTATTGCCAACACTTTTTTGCACAAATTTTTCCGGGTCGTCTTTTAAATTAGTAAGAATTTCAGTATACCGTTCAAACTCATCCAACGCGGCATGCAGTTTTATGCCCCAGGGTAAACGAATTCGAACTCCCTCACTGGCAAGCCTTCGCACGTGGACGTTATCATCATGTGTCCATATGATCAGCTCGTCCATTACTTCTGCGGGATGCTCTTTTAGCAAAGGACGGATAGCAAACTCACCAGTAAACCGTTTTGTCAATTCTTTCAGGAAATCCAGTGATACCTTCCAGTTTTCATTTCCGTTTCGTTCCACATATCTGCCAATAGGCCAAAGCCACCATCCAAAGTTAAACATTCCTTCCGGCTTGGACAATTCGGGGCCCAGCAGTTCATAAAAAGCCTGAATATTTTCTACATAATCATTACCCATGCTTTTTTCCATGGCATCTGCAATACAGTCAAATCTGGCGTATAATTCTTTGTCGTCAAGATGTCCGATTATGTCACTGCAAAAGTTCTGCGAGTTGAAGTGGGGCATTACAGAGGACAGTGCAGAAGAAAGTTCCAGTACATATTCGTCGTTGTAATGCTCTTTGTGCTTCATATGTATTACCTCCTTTTTAATCTTTTGTTTTATATTAACATACGTACAGTCTGTACGTCAAATTGTTTTTTGAGAATTTATAATGTGGACTGGAAGACGGGGGAAGTAGGATTGCGGAGTCTGGAAAATGAGTGAAAAAACACAAATATTACATTTCATACACGGCAGATACATTTCAAATTAAATTTATATTTGATAGAATATATATACAGAACATGAAACAGAAAAGAAACAGAAAAAGATGAAATGTAAAGGAGAAGCTAGTATGAAAAAAAGGTTAATTGTAAAATTTTTATCGATGGCAGTTGCAGCATCAATGATGGCAGCAGGCTGCGGTGCTGCTACAGAAACTTCGGAATCGAAAGAGTCAAAAGAATCTGCCAATAGCAGCGAGTCAGTATCAAAAGAATCTGCACCTGGAACAGAAAATAGTGATCAGACGCAAGCAGCCGGAGAGAAAAGCGAGGGTGATATCCCGTCGGAATTGACACTGTATACCTATTATGCAGACAGCGCAATTGAACAAGTTGACAGAGCGCTGGAGATTATGAAGGAGACGTATCCGGATTTAAAGATTAATATTGAACATCGAACAGATTCAGATGGTAGTGTTCTGAAAACAAGAGCAGCAGTTGGAGAATTACCGGATATCTTTGAATGTACAGGCCAGTTAACGGATCTGTTGGTAAAATCAGGTGATCTGGCGGAATTAGATTCCGTTATAGAAGAGACGGGCTTTTTCGACCAGTATATGGACGGTAATTTTGAGGTGAAAAAATCGGCGGACGGACATTATTACGCGATTTCATCGACTATTCCGGAGTGTTGTCTGATGTTCTATAACAAAGAAGTTTTTGCCAGACTCGGACTGAGTGAACCGAAAAATTACGATGAATTTAAAACGGTGGTTGAAAAGTTAAGCGGGGATGGCATTATACCTTTGGCTCTGTTTGCACAGCAGAAATGGCCGGGGCTTCAGATGTTTGATATGGCAGTGATAGGAGAGGGCCAGCCGCTTG
>NZ_JAWYAJ010000257.1:0-7264 GCF_034124845.1 Robinsoniella sp. | reverse complement strand
AACTGCGAAGGTAACAGATCCCGAATATCTGGCAGCAGCAAAGAAGCTGTCTGAAGTGGTTTCCATGGGCTTGATCGGCAAAGGTGCTTTAAATACAAATGCCAGCCAGGCATTTGAATTACTGGAGACCGGACAGGCAGGAATGCTTGTGAATGGCAGTTGGTTCTTTAATGATGCGGCAGTTGGAGGATACGGAGATAAGATCGGATATTTTGAATATAATCCCTTTACGGACGCAGGAAAAGAGGAAGCGACTCATTGGACTAAATCTGGCGGAACCGGTGCAATGGGAGGCTATGGTGTAAGTGCAAAAGGAAAGTATGTGGAATATTCGAAAAAGGTGTTGATATCGTTTTTAGAAGCAAGAGACATAGCTAATGCAGAACTTGGTTCTCTCAGTGTACGTAAAGAGCCGGTAAAACCGCTGGAACCAAGAGCAGAATCTTACCAGGCTTATGCAGACAGTCTTGATAAAATCGAATCGACAACGAAATATGAATGGGCTTTAAACAATCAGGAACTGATTACCGGTCTTGAGGATGCCTGCGAATTGCTGCTGACTGGATTGAGTACGCCGGAAGAATATATCGCTGATCTTGAGGAACGTATATCTATGGCACTTGGAGAATAATTCAGGGGAATTTCCAGGGAAGAAAGGGGAAGATGATGAATCCGTTATTTAAAAAGAAAAAGGCTGCCATGTGTCTGTTTGTTGCCCCGGTTGTAATTTTATTTTCCATAATTATCGTAATTCCTCTCATACAATCCGCGGCAATGAGTTTCACGGAGTGGGATGGCATCAATAAAGCTGTTTTTAATGGAGTGAATAATTATAAACGTCTTTTTGCATCCAGAGATTTAAAGGTTTCCATACGGAACAGCCTTTTATATTCGGCGATATTGACTGTATATCAAATTGGTATTGGAACACTCCTTGCATATTTTATTGTGAATTTTAAGATTAAAGGGAAGCGGTTTTTTAAAGATATATATTTCTTCCCGGTTCTGTTGTCCGTATCTGTTGTGGCTCAGCTTTGGATTTCAATTTACCATGGGGATTTTGGGTTAGTGAATCAGCTTTCTGGTTTATTAGGATCAGACTGGAAGCAGAACTGGCTCAATGAGCCGGTAAAAGGAATTGTTGCGATTGTTATAGCAGAGTCCTGGAAGGGAATGGGGTATCATATGCTGATTATCTATGCAGCAATGAAAAATGTTCCTGCTGTATATTATGAGGCGTCATTTATTGATGGAGCAGATAAGAAACAGCAATTCTTTCATATCACCCTGCCCTTAACGGTATCTACTATTAAAGTCAGTGTGGTTATGTGTATTACTTATGGATTCCGGGCATTTGAAATGATCTATCTGATGACTGGCGGAGGTCCCGGCAATTCCAGCTATACGATGCCAATTATGATGTATAAGGCTTTATTCAGTCTGCAGAAATATGGTTATGGAAGTGCGATTGCAGTAGTTATTGTGTTGATTTGTGTAGGGATGATGCTTATTATTAATAAATTGACAGAACGATTTGATGTGCAGTATTAACCGATTTGGAGGTATGGCATGAAGAAGATAAGATCTTCTGAGAGAAAAATAAAATCTTCCAGGATAATCGTATATACCATAATGATTCTCTATGGGGCGATATGTCTGTATCCGGTTATCTGGATGGGATTTTATTCATTGAAGAATAATGAAGAAATATTTGTAACAAATCCATTTGGTCCGCCAATTGTTCCCCAATGGGGGAATTACGTCAAAGCGGTAACGCAGTTTGATATTCTCTTATATTTTAAAAACAGCATCTGGGTCTCACTGGCGGCAATGTTTCTGGGAATCCTGTTTTGTCTGATGTTTACATATGTTGTGTCCAGAGTGCGGGTTCGCACTACAAAAGCACTGCATTCCATGGTAATAGCCGGTATGTTTATTCCGATACAGGCCGTGATGACACCTCTGGTTGTTATGGTGAAAAATCTACATTTGACAAATACATTGTGGTCTTTGATAGTGCCCTATGTTGCGCTAAGCTTTCCGTTTGGGGTGATGGTTCTCTATGGTTTTTACCGAAGCCTGCCGATTGAACTGGAGGAGTCGGCTTACATAGAAGGAGCGGGTTTTTGTAAAACCTATTTTCACATTATATTGCCCCAGATGAAATCAGCGGTCTCCGTGTTGATCATTTATCAGTTTATATCCCACTGGAATGAATTTAGCCTGGCATTAATTTTAATTACTAAAAATGAGCTGAAAACACTGCCACTGGGGCTGGCGGGCTTTTATGGGCAGTTCTCTACGGACTGGGGACCGGTTGGAGCGGCACTGGTGATAGCAAGTTTCCCGGTTATAATATTGTATGTATTTTTCAGCAATAAAGTAAGTGATGCAATGGCTTTTTCTGGAATGAAAAATTAAATTCATTGTCGGGATATATCAATCCCTTTATAATATTAGATGATATGAACTTGCATGATCAGGAATGTATGGGAGTGTATTTGACATTGCCGGTACAAGAGTCTGTTTTAACATGTTCTTGTACGGTTAATATCGCTAAAATTTAAATGGAGGGAATGGATGAAAAAGAGATTACAAAATATGATGATTCAACAGAGAATCAGCTATTCTTTTATTATATTCTTTACGGTTTTCGCCGTATGTGTGATCATAGGGCTGCGAGGAATATATAAAGAGCAGATGTACGAAAAACTTATTCAGGGAAGGCGTTATGAAGATAATCTGATCGTGCAGCAAATAGGGATGCTGTCAACGAATCTGAATAGCTGCTGCAATAGTGTCATAGTGAATTTAAACAATACCACAGGTCTGAAGAAAAGTAATTCGCTGTACCCGGATTTATATGACAGTACAGCCAAACAGACCATATTAAATATTATTGAAAATAGTTTCCTCATGTTTCCGGATGTCAGTCAGATTGCTGTTTTGTATCGCAATGGTGATCTTTATCAGAAGGATCGAAACCGTTCTTATATCTTTTCGGACCGTAATGACGATTTGATCCAGCAGTTTGACTCCATGGGAATATCCACAACCGGACAATGGTATTATTCTTTGCAAATGGAATCAGCCTTTTCAGAATTCAGCCTGCATTATGTAAAAACGCTGCGGGATGTTAAAGAGAACACGGATATTGGGTATGTAATATTGGAATTGGATGAGCAAAATATATACGATATTTATCGAAATAAAAATAGCAGCGAGGACGTGGAGTTTTATTTACTGGATTATAATCAGATGGTGATTTCCAGCGATGACCGGGATGCCATGAGCGGTATAAAAGCGATAGCAGATTATGATTCACAACTGGACTATTCAAAAAATATAATTGCTGATTTAGATAAAAAAATGTCTGATACTAAAAAATATTACAGCAGCGAATATCAGGTAA
Source organism: Robinsoniella sp. (assembly GCF_034124845.1). Taxonomy (NCBI): domain Bacteria; kingdom Bacillati; phylum Bacillota; class Clostridia; order Lachnospirales; family Lachnospiraceae; genus Robinsoniella; species Robinsoniella sp. The sequence goes on along the minus strand of NZ_JAWYAJ010000257.1, from coordinate 3,852 downwards.
ATGAATTATGGAATCTGGTCTCTGTTTTAGATGTGAAATCAATGCTATCCGATGTAAATAATATTACCATTGTGATCGTCGGTATCAGTATGGTTTTGCTTATGATATTTTATATGCTGACAATTATGATCGCGAGACATATAGCCGGACCAATCTCGGCATTGTCAGATCATATGAGAAAATTCACGAAATCTCTGCCGGAGAAGCTGCCGGACATGGATACGCATAATGAAGAAGGGATACTGATATCCAGCTTCAACCAGATGGTGGATATGAACCAGCAGTTATTTGCAGATATCACAAACGAGAAGAAGGAAAAAAGACAGTTAGAACTGGCACTTTTGCAGGCTCAGATAAAACCGCATTTTTTATATAATACATTAGATACCATATTTTGTCTGAATAATATGAACCGTCATGTGGATGCCAGCCGGATGATTAAATTGCTTGCCGGATATTACCGGCTGGTTCTCAATAAAGGTCTGGATCTGGTATGGCTTGACCAGGAACTGGATGCTCTGCAGAAGTATCTGGATATCCAAACGGTCCGTTATCAGGAAAGCCTGAGCTATTCCATTGCCATGCCGGAAGAATTAAGTGCTTTACATATCCCCAAATTAACCTTGCAGCCACTGGTGGAAAATGCAATTTACCATGGAATCAAACCCCGGAATGGAAAAGGGCATATATTGATCACCGGAGAATTGGAGGAAGATTGGGCTTACATCCGTGTGAGCGATGATGGAATTGGACTGACAAAGGAAAAATTTGCACTGATATTATCCGGGGAGCAGCGAGAGACGGATTCAGAAAGCTTTGGATTAAAAAATGTGTCAGAACGCTTAAAGATTTTTTACGGTGAAGGAACCTGTATTCAGCTGGAGGATACCCCGCTTGGCACCTGTATTGTCCTGTGTATGAATTTAAAAAGGGGTGATGATCATGAGTTATAAAGTGCTGTTGGTAGATGATGAGTGTATATACCTGGATTACCTGAGTCAGATTATAGATTGGGATTCCATGGAATGTTCCATCTGTGGTTATGCAAAAGACGGAGAAGAAGCGCTTCAGGTTATTCGAAAAGAAGTTCCGGATATTATTTTTATGGATATCAATATGTCCAGAATGAACGGTCTGGAAGCATGTGAGGCAATGAAGTCATGGAGTCTGGAATCCAGGATCATCATTATGACGGCTTATGATGAATTTTCCTTTGCACATCAGGCGATTAAACTCAATGTGTTTGATTATCTTTTAAAACCTTTTGACGGTGAAGAACTGCAGGAGGCACTGAACAAATGTATCGAAGACATTGAGACAGCAAAGAAAAATAAACAGATGCAGCAGGAGTTATTTCTAAGGGGGATTATTGAATTCCAGCCGGATCTGGATATTTTAAATGAGGAAATAGCCCAGACCAGTTCACCTTCACTTGTTGCCGTGATCAAAATAAGAAAGGGTTATGCGAATTATAATTTGTCAGTAATTCGAAATCTGTTGCATCATTATCTGAACGGAATCGGTATTGAGAATTATTGCCTGCGAAATGATGGGAGCTGTATTACGCTTGTACATGTAATGAATTCCAGCGAAAGAACCATGGAGGAATTAAAAAGGAGGTATGCCCAGCTTCTGGGAGATGAGGGGGCATACATGCTGGACTCAGTTGCCATGGGGAATATTGTGTCCGGACTGGAGCAATTACAGAATTCTTATAAACAGGCACAGATGGTTTATGAAAACAGTATCAAGTTAAATGAAAAAATAGCCTGCTTTAGTGATATCCAGAATTTAAACAAAGAAGTCACTTTTTACAGCACACAGGATGTTAATTTACTGATAAAGTATTTTGAAATGAGAGAATATGCAAAGGTGGATACGATTATAGAAAAAATGTTTGGACTGTCGGATAACCAGATGTTTTCATTTCAATATGTGATTTCTATCTATCATGCACTTTCCATAGGCGTCCATTCATATTTTCATTATAATACAGAAAATCAGCTTTCGGATTATATGCAGACTCAAGAGAGTATCATTTCAGAATTAAAAGATTGTTATTCCAGCCATCAGGTAAAAGACATCATTAAAAATTATGTATATGAAATGTTAACGGACTGCACTTATATCCAGATCAGCAGCAAAAAAGAAATCTTAGTTACAAAAATTGAAAAATACTTACAGAACCATTACAGTGAAGCAAATTTATCTGTCAGCAACATAGCTGATAATTTATTTTTTGAAAACAGTTATATTAGAAGAGTCTTCAAGACCCAGACAGGCAGGACAATTATGCAGAGACTGGAAGAGATCCGGATTGAAAAAGCCAAAGAACTATTGCGGGAAGAGCAATACCGATGCAGTGAAGTTGCGGAGATGATCGGATTTTCAGATCAGTTTTATTTTAGCAAGCGGTTTAAACTGTTTTGTAATTGTACACCATCTGAGTATCAGTCCGGAGTTATGCAAAGAAGGTAAATTGTGAAACAAAAAATGTTTCAAACTTTCTATTGGTGCAATACCGCAGACCTGCCTGCGGTATGCAGGGGGGATAAGTGTGAAACAAAAAGCGTTTCAAACTTTCTATTGGTGCAATACCGCAGGCTTGCCTGCGGTATGCAAGGGGGATAAGAATGAAATTTCGAAAAGCGGAGGAGTAAATCATGTTATATTGTAATAATTGGGATAAGATAATGGAGCGGTACAAAGAGTATTGGGCATTGGAAAATCATGACCGCCCAATCTTAAGCATCCGGGCACCAAAGAAGCACACAGAAGGTAAAACAGAGCGCTTTTACGGCTCTTTAAAAGAACAGTGGATGGATACGGAGTATATGATAAAAAGCAATAACCGGGAAATGCAGAACACCTATTACGCAGGGGAGGCATTTCCGGTTCTAAATCCAAATCTCGGCCCGGATTATTTTGCGGCATGTTATGGAACCGAGCTTGCATTTGGAGCGGATACCAGCTGGTCCATACCATTTTTAAGGGATGAAGATGTTGAGGAATATCGTGGATTTGTCCTTCAAACCCAAAATGAGTATTACCGAAAAATGATAGAAATGACAAAAGCAGCGGTAGAAGACGGAAAAGATAAATACTTAGTGGGAATTACGGATATACATCCGGGGCTGGATGGTTTAGTTTCCATGCGGGGACCGCAGGAACTCTGTATGGATACCTTGGATAATCCGGAGTTTATTAAAAAAGGAGCAATGGATCTGCTGGATGGTTTTAAATTCATCTATGACGAGCTGTATGCATTAACGACATCCTTTCAGAAAGGCAGTACGAATTGGATGGGGATCTGGCATGAGAGCAGATGGTATCCAACCTGTTGTGATTTTTCCTGTATGATATCAGAACAAATGTATGAAGAACTGGTGGTGGAAGAACTGGAAGAAGAACTGAAATTCTTAGATGCCAGCATCTATCATCTGGACGGACCGGATGCACTGAAGCATTTAGACCGCTTGTTGAAAATAGATGCGTTAAAGGGGATCCAATGGGTGTATGGTGCAGGACAGCCTACGGCTTCACACTGGCTGGAAGTATTGCGAAGAATTCAGGATGCAGGGAAAATGATTCAGATTGATGTTAGACCGGAAGAGCTGGAAGTGATGCTTGAAAATCTGCGCCCGGAAGGTGTAATGTATACCATAAATGCAAATTCACAGGAGGATGCAGAAGAATTGTTACGAATAGCGTCGGGGTATAGGAAAAAGGTTTTCTGGTAGGAAAGATTATATTGGGGTTTTGCTGAGTAAGACGCTTTGTATAAGACAGGTAGTGTCCGAAAAGATGGGCGTGGGAAACTGGTATGGACTCCGTCAGCTGGCCGCAGAACTG
>NZ_JAWYAJ010000256.1:0-2569 GCF_034124845.1 Robinsoniella sp. | reverse complement strand
GGATTCATAAGTCGCAAGGTTATCTCCGCCCCAGTTCACCGGGAACTGCTGGGTGCCCACCGTTGCTGAACGTGCAAATACACAGGCATCCCGCTCACCTTTTTTACGCTTCAGCATTTCATAAACTGTCTTATTATAAAGATAAGTATAGTAGTTATGCATTTTATCGGGATCCGATCCGTCAAACCACTGCACCTCTGTAGGAATTCTTTCCGCAAAATCCGTTTTCAGGCAGTCAACCCCGGTATCCAGAAGTTCCTCTAATTTCCCTGCATACCAGCGGCAGGCGTCAGGATTTGTGAAATCTACAATGGTTTGACCAGGCATCCACAGATCACTCTGCCAGATACTTCCGTCTTTGCGTATCAGCAAATACCCCTTCTCTTTTCCTTCCCGGTATAACTGGGAACGCTGTCCTATGTAAGGATTAATCCACACACAGATTTTAACCCCATTTTCTTTAATTTTTGATAGCATGCCCTTCACATCATCAAATCTGCTGTCCCATTTAAAATTGCAGAGTTCAAATGGCTTCATCCAGCCTGCGTCATAATGAAATACTCCCAGGGGAATATTCCTTTTCTTCATCTCCTCTACAAAACCATGTACAACTTCAGGGGCATAACTGGGGGTCCAGCTGGTAGATAGCCAGAGTCCAAAGGACCATGCCGGAGGAACGGGACTTCTGCCTGTCAGCGCAGTATAATTGCCGAGAACCCCCTTGGGTGTACCGCCTCCGATCACCATATATTCCAGCGTCTCACCTTCCACACTGAACTGTACTTTTCTCACATTTTCTGTTCCTACCTCAAATGAGATATGTTCCGGATGATTGACCAGCACTCCGTAACCATAATTAGAGAGATAGAACGGAATATTTTTATAGCTCTGATCACCAAATGTGCCGCCGTCTTTATTCCATATCTCAATGGTTTGTCCGTTTTTCACCAGTGATGTAAATCTTTCCCCCAGTCCATAGATATTTTCTCCTACTCCCAGGGATAGCTGTTCTCTCATATAAGTTTCCTTCATATAGTGGGGACGGGGCGGGCAATGGTTGAAGTCACACCACTGGTCTGCTTCATAATCCAGATCTGTCACATATGCCAGGCTTCTGTCCTTGCTGGATACGATTTTTTTGCCCTCATAATAAAAGCTGAAAGAAAATTCACCCTTTTTTTGAATGATGACCGCAGTTTTGCCGCTGGTCATAGAAACGGTTTCCTCGGTATCATCAAATTCCAGCTCTGTCTCCTCCTGGAACAGCTTAAATTCAGGTCCTTTTTCAATCTTGCCGTCATAGTGCTTCACCCGAATTTTAATAACATCCCTTCTGGGAGAAGTAAACCATACTGTCAGCGCCGGTCCGTATGTAGTATCATTTAAATCCCGGATTTCAGTGCAGGGGACAAATACCTCTATCCCCTTATCTGAAATCTTATACTCCCATAAGGAGTGTACTTTATGCTGCCTGATTCCCTTTGCCTCTTCCCATATTCCATCTGTAAACCTCATGTGTTTTCCTCCTATACCATCATTTATCTGTTGTAAAAATTATAAACAACTTTGATGGATGTTACATGGGCTTATTTGTCATTTTTCTTATGCAAATTGGCTTTTTTAAAACAGGCAGCCGGTCAAATTAATGATACGGCTTTTATATCATGCATTGTCAGAATTTCCCGGAAGCACCGCCTCCGCCAGATGATCCGCCGCCTCCAAAAGAACCGCCCCCTCCAAAGGAGCCTCCTCCTCCAAAAGAACCGCCGCCGAAGTAACCGCCGCCAAATGGACCACCGAAGAATCCTCCGCCACGACCGCCTCTGCCTCCACCGCGCAAAAAGATTACGAGAAAAAATAATACCAGTCCAATGCTGATCCAGGAGCCGCCACCTGAGGATTCTCCATAGTCCTCGTCCGCAAATCCTTCCTGTATGTCCGCATCGTCCAGATCCCCGGGCTCAGCAAGATTGTACTCAGCATATACTTCCTTCAGCACTCCCGTATACATGGTCTTAATTCCCAGATCCCAATTATCTTCTTTTAGAGCAGGAGTACCAAGATTGCGGATAATTCTCCCAGCCTTGGCATCATTAATCGCTCCTTCCAGTCCGTATCCTACCTCTATCCTGACTTCTCTTTCCTGTAAAGCCAGAAGAATCAGGACACCGGAATTCTGTGATTTATCTCCGATTCCATATTCCCGGAACATCTCATTGGCATAATCCTCGATGGAATTTCCGCCCAGGGTTTGTATCGTAGCCACTGCCACCTGGGCTTTTGACTTGTCGTTCAGCAATTTGCTCTGTGCTATGATATATTGTTTCGTGTCATTACTCAAAAGTCCTGCAAAATCATTAACATAGAACTCTCTTGTGGGAGCCTGAATACCGGCAGCTGCTTTTACCGGCAAATATGCCAGCATCAGCGTTAATGCAGCCATCATGCAATATGCAAAAATATTTTTAATTTTTTTCATATGACACCTGCCATTATACATCCTATTGTCCTTCAAAATTGACTTCCGGTACCTGCTGTGCTCCCTCTGCTGCCTGGAAATACTCCGCCT
>NZ_JAWYAJ010000255.1:0-4889 GCF_034124845.1 Robinsoniella sp. | reverse complement strand
TTGTAAGCAATGATATCCGGGAAGCGCTGGATTTGAAAAGTTATGACGCCATCAAAACAAAGTTTGTAAGTGAATATGGAGCTCTCGGACCATGCAGCTTAGAGAGTATACAGGAATATCTGGGAGACGAAGAACTGGATATGAATGGAAAACTGTGGAAGTCCCATACAAACGTGACGATGAAAGACACCTTGAAGAAAGCCATTTTACAAAACTATTCCGTTGGGAATCATGGGCTTACTGAGCGCGAATTTATTCTGTACGGCGGGCTTGTACAGGGAGATGTCTATGAATATTCCCTGGAGTCCTTCCGCTTTCAGGAAGCATGCGGCGGTGCACTCTTCTGGATGTATAATGACGCCTGGGGCGAAGTTGGATGGACGGTCATTGATTACTACATGAGAAGAAAAATTTCTTATTATGGGGTTAAAAGGGCATTTGCCCATAAGAAATTTATCATCAGACAGGTGGATGATTGTATTCTGATCCGGGGGATCAACGATACAAACGAAAAAATGCGGTGCAACGTGAAATTTGGCTATGTATCATTTGATGGGACAATCAGTGATACCAGAGAAATGGTATTTGAAGTTCCGGCAGGAAAAAGGATGCAGGTATTAAAAGAAAAGACAGGCGATTATGACTTGAAATCTGGAGCATATATGCTGTATGTATATGATGAGAGCGTTGATCATGCAATGTTATACACCTGTCCCAATAGTCAGCTTCAGTACGCAGAAAGTTCTGTGGAAATGATGGAAGAAGAAGTAACCGGAAATGATAAAAAGATTGTCTTGAGAGCAAAAGGATATGTGTGCGGCGTGTATATAGCCGGAAACTATAAATGCAGTGACAATTATTTTAATATGCTTCCAGGGGAAGAAAAGACGATTATTGTAAAAGATGCAGGAGATAGGGTATTAGAATTAAAATCTATAAGATAGAAGAGGAAAATTACAGGTTAGATCATAACTGCTGCCAGGCTTTTTAGAGCCTGGCAGTTTATTTTATAAATTTATACCAGATTAGATTATAGCTCGTTTGATAACCAGAATTTGCATAAATCAGCAATGGAGAATAGCAAGTGAATGAATAGTAAAACCAAAGAAGTTATGGTAAAATAATTATATTTAGAATCCGGGTACTTTTGTTTAAATGTCTTAGCAGCAAAATAAGGTAATTATATTCAGTTCGAAAATAGAGTTTGTAACAAAATACGGATCAAAGAGGAAATCAAATATGTTAAAAAATAAATTGGAAAAAACGATAATTTATACGTATCTGGCAATTCTTATCGTGATCTCGATTATGATTGTTGTCTTATATCAGTATGTGAGAAAAAGTACGAGAGAAAATGCGATCGAGAACCAAAAAGAGGTTACCAGACAGATCACAGACCAGGTAGATACTTTTCTGGATAATATGGACAAGATTGCATTGCAGGTCATGGGTAATTCAATTATATTAGAGAACTTTCAGAATACGGATAAAAATGAACAAAATAACTATTTTGATGTCAATCCTGTTTTAAAGGCAAAGCTGCAGTCTGTGTTAATGAAAATTAACGGGCCGAGCGATGTTGTGGAGAAGATCTGCGTTTATAATGATAAAATGGATTATTTAAGTTATGGGGTTCTGAATGAGGATAATAACAAAGTGACAGAGAGTCTGAAACAGATACCGGTAAAAAGCATTATAGAAAAAATTGATCAGACGAAATACAGTAAGCGGTTGGTTTTCATTCATGATGATTACTGGAGAAACAGCGAGGATGAGACGGTTTCTGTATACCGGAACTTAAAGAGTTCGACAAATGGCCGTAATTATGGGCTGATCGAAGTACAAAGACCGAAAAAAGAACTACAGAAGATCTTCGCTTTGGAAAACAGCAGTATGGATCTGTTTCTGCTGGACAGTGAAGGAACTTTGATTTATTCCAGAGGGAACAAGGAAGTTACAAAGCAGCAGTTACTGAAGAATTTGAGTCAGGAAACGGCAGGAATCAGTGAAAAACAAAAAGAGGCAGGTGGAAAGGAACAGCAGTTGATTACCTGGAATACAGGTGAAAAGTTTGGGTGGCGGGCAGTGGTGATGCAGTCAGAAAAAAGTCTGTTAAGTTCCCTGGGTTTATTTACGAAATTTATGTGGGGATTTATAGTGCTTTTGACGGTTGCAAATGTAATATTTTTATTTGTAGTAATTAAGAAACTTCTAATGCCATTGAAGTTATTAAACAACTCTGTAAATGAAGTAAGTTTGAATAATTTGTTTCTGCAGATTGATAATAAAGGTCAGATAGATGAGGTAGAGAATATTAATAAGGCATTTCGGGCGATGTTCGTGCGTCTGAATAGTTCTATTGAAAACGAGATTAAATCTAACTTCCTGGCACTTCAGGCACAGATGAATCCTCACTTTCTCTATAACACACTTGCCATAATCAGTGCGGTTGGAATTGAGGATGACAATGAACGGATTCCGGTATTGTGTGAAAAATTATCAACTATGCTCAGATATTCTTCCTCCTATGAGGAACGTATGGCGAAGTTGCCCATGGAAATAAAATATGTGGAAGATTATCTCTGCCTGATGCGGGAGCGTTATGATGGAAAAGTGGAGTATGAAATTGAGACAGAAGGACGGCTGGAAGATGTTCTGGTACCCAAAATCAGTATACAGCCGCTGGCTGAGAATTGTTTTAAACATGGATTTATGAATAATCCATTCCCCTGGAAAATAAAAGTTCGCGGGAAGGTGACTGAAAGCGGATGGTATGTAGAAATCGAAGATAATGGGTGCGGCATGACACGGGAAGAGATTGCATTGATTGAGGACAGAATTGGTCAGATGGTTCAAAATCCGGTGGAGTTATCTCGTTTGTCTATAGGTGGATTGGGGCTTGTGAATACAATGGTAAGGTTTCGGATGCTTGACCCCAAGGTATATTACAAAATTCAAAATCACGATATGGGTGGGTTGGTTATCAGAATTGGAGGAGAATTAAAATGATCAAGGTATTAATCGTAGAGGATGAGCCGCTCATTGCAAAGGCGTTAGCAAAGCTGATTGTAAAAAGTGGCCTGGATTTTGAGGTGGCCGGCATAGCCGAAAATGGCATGGAAGCTATAGATTTGTATGAAAAGCATTTACCGGAGGTTGTATTTAGCGATATTAAAATGCCCATCATGGATGGGTTTGAATTTTTGCAGATATTAAAAGATCGGAAATACGAACCTTGTACCATCATACTGTCAGGATTTGAAGATTTCAATTATGCCCGGCAGGCCATTTCATATCAGGTACTGGACTATTTATTGAAACCTATTTCCAAGCAGATGCTCATGGAGATTCTGAATAAGGTAAGGATTATTTCTTTGCATAAAGAACAGGTGGCTAAAAATAATCTGATCAAGAGTACACTGGAGAATAAGGGGCGGCAGGAAATCATAGACGGGGATTGTATGTTGGCTCTGATTTGCATTGGAGCTTATCCCATGTCGCCAGATGACAGTATGCTTCCAGGAGTGAAGGTGTGGAGTGAAATAGACCTGGAAGGGGAATTGGATAAAATGGAATGTTCAGGGGCTACAAGTTGGATCTTTAACGGAAACAGCAGCGTTGAGCGAATTTTAATTCTGGAAGCAGCGGATCCATTCCTTCAGAATATGGTGATGAAGAAAGTATATAATCGTCTGCAGGAGCAGACAAATCTTCCGGTTACTTTGATAACCCATAAGCGGACAATAGATATTACGTCTGTAGGACCGATGTATAATGAATTAAAGGTCAACTTGTACAGCCGATTTATTTTTGGAAAGTCAGCTATGATCTGCTTAGAGGATAAAGATGTGTATTATGAGGATCACGAAATAAATACGATTGTGCAAATGATATACAAAAAGATTTCCGCAAATGATTCCAAAGGAATAAATGATAGTATAAAGGAACTGTTGGAGTTCTGCGATCAAAATAACCTCAGGCAGAAGCACATTTTGAAATATCTAAATATAATACTGGCATATTATTGTGAAAAGTTTCCGTTGGCGCAAATGACGAATATTGATTTTGAATTCATGCTGTCAAATGCAGAGAGCTATGATATTTTATATCTGGAAATAACGGAGATGCTTAGAACATCTTTGACATTGCCGGAATTGACGCAGACGGTTCATCCCCTCGCATTGAAGATAAAAGATTATTTAGAAGAGAATTTTGAGAAAAGTGTAACAAATGAAATTTTGTCCCGGGAATTTGGTTTTGTATCTTCGTATCTGAGTAAGATCTTTAAAAATCAGTACCGTATGACTCCGGGCAATTACCTGATAAAACTGCGTATCAATAAAGCAAAAAGCCTGATTCGGGAAAATCCGGAGCGTTTAATCAAAGATATTGCAGATACAGTAGGTTATAATGATCCCTACTATTTTTCAAAGGTATTTTATAAAGAAGAAAATATGTGGCCTTCTGATTACAAATAAAGAAATTGTTAAAAGTGTTTATTATTTTCCATCCGGTGTTTCGGATATTGCATTTCGTTTAAAAGCTGTTTCAACTATAATAATACTAAGTCAAGGGACAAACGAACTTGAAAAATATTAATTCAGGGAGGAAATACAATGAAGAACAAAGCAATGAAAAAAGGACTGAGTTTTATTTTGGCAGCAGCGATGATAACGGGACTGGCAGGATGCGGTGTATCAGGCAGTGAAGAAAAAGATTCCTCAGGTGCAGGCAATACGACATCTAATACAGAAAGCAGTGCGGATGCAGGAGAAAATAACAATATTGCAGATAACACCGGTGAGACACGGAAGGTTACCTACATGGTAGGCCAATCAAACTATATTGAATCAGCGTTTACGAAAATCGCCGATAAAATGAAAGCAGAG
>NZ_JAWYAJ010000254.1:0-7363 GCF_034124845.1 Robinsoniella sp. | reverse complement strand
CCCTGTTTGTGGTGAGCGGAAGCTGGAGAGATACCAGGGTCCCTTCTGTTTTGCGGCTCTTAACCGTCAATCCGTAAGAGGTACCATAGCAAAGCTTAATCCGCTGGTTGATATTGTATAGCCCGATGCTGTCTGCTGAGGCCTTATCATGGTTATTCATATTGGAAATCATTTTTTCCAGCTCTTCTGCAGTCATGCCTTCCCCGTTGTCAAAAATGTCTATGCAGAGGTATTCATCGTCCTTCGTCCATATATGGATAATAATCTGTCCATTTTTTTCAACCCCTTCCAAACCATGTAAAATAGCATTTTCAACAATTGGCTGCAAAAGCAGCGGCAGGATCTGGAATTCGGAGATATCAGTTTCCGGTTCTATTTGAATTTGATAGTTTACACGTTCATGGAAGCGCAGCTTTTGGATAGACAGATAAGTCTCGATGTAGTCCATCTCCTTTTTCAGCGTTGTGGATGCAGTTCCCGTATTTTCCAGAACATAGCGCATGGATTTCCCCAACAGCTTAATGGCGGTAGCAACCTCACGGTTTCCGGCAGTGAGGGACTTCATACGGATTGTCTCCAGTGTATTATAGAGAAAGTGGGGATTGATCTGGCTTGCCAGCATCTTAAATTCCATCTGCTGCTGGCGGTTAGTGATTTCCTGCTCTTTAATCTGTGCCTCGTACATCTGCGCTTCGTTGTCCTTGATTTTTTCAATCATTACTTTTAAATCCTGGAAAGCCTCTGACAGCTCATCATCTCCCTGAAAGGAATCAATGATATTATAATCCCCGTTGCTTGCCTGATGCATGGCACTTCGCAGGACACCCACACGGGCACTGAAATATCTGGTAAATATATATATAATCCCTGTTGGGACAAAGAGGATCAGCAAAATGATAATCCCATAAGTCAGTGTCACTTTATTAATATAGGGATATGCCTGAAAATTCAGTGAAGTCAGATACAGGATATCGTCTGACTGGTAGGGCGTCAGTGTGGAAACGGCACTTAATACTTTGATTCCATTCAGTTCATTTCTCCCCAGATACTGATAGAATCCCTTGCTGTAATCTACCTCCACCCCAAGCGGCAAGCCCACAAAGCTGCGGTTGCTGCTGTAAAATACAGGTTCCTGGTTGACGGAAAGGATGGTAGTCAGCGTATTGTTTTCTATGCGGTTTTTCAGGTAATTGGAACTGGTGGTCATTTCTAGAACCGCGTAGCTTTTCGTATCCGGCAGGGGAATTTTCCGGTATAAGGTCAGTTCATAGTAATCATTGGAAAAGTGATCGGTCTGCTTTTTTACTTTCCAGAAAATATTGGACTGCCCGGAAGCTTTTTGAAACCAGTCCGTTTCCCGGATCTCCTCCGTTGCAAAGAGAATCCGGTCATAGTCTTCAATGGTTTCATTCAGGGTATAAACCTTTAAATCTGCCACAGAGGTTTCATTTTTTAAAATGGACAGGATTCTCTTATAATTGCCGCATGCCGTCCGGGATTCCACAGGAGAAGCATAACTTGTACTGAGCAGTTTTTGCAGATTCGTATCAAAGGCGAGGTCTTCGGACTGGTTGTAAATGTTTGTGGTGATATCAAACATAATGGATTTGATGCGCAGGTTGTCCGATTCAATCTGGTTCTCATAATGATTGGTTAAAAGCTTCTGGGTATTCAGCAGGAGCAGGATCCCGATTACCGTAACCGGAATCAGAATAGCGGCAAAGAATATGGCGTAAAGCTGTTTCTGCACCTTTGTTTTTGAAAACATGGACTGCAGCTTGTCTTTTAGTTTCATCTGTAATTCCTTTCTGCCGGGGAGCCTTAACAGGGGATTTCTATATAATATCGTGTTTCTTTTCTACTTATGTTTATTGTACAACAAAAAAAATCCTGCGTACAGCGTCATTATTGGAGGTAAAATACTCTAATTTTTAGAGTGTTTTATCTGGAATTCTGATGGTATCAAGATGAGTGAAAGTCCGCTATAATGTGGTCAAATGTAACTGATCAGCAGGTAAATACGGAACAGTTACGGTCAAAAAATGAAACGAACAGTTGAAAGGAGACGGACTATGAAATTTAGTAATGGATGCTGGCTGCAAAAAGAAGGATGCGGGTGCTTTTCGCCCCAACAGGCTTATTTTATAAAAAAAGAGGATAGGTTGGTCACCATATGTGCCCCCACCGGAAGGATTAACCACAGAGGAGATACCCTGGGAGGCATTAACCTCACGGTTGAGATCTCTTCCCCTATGCCGGAGATTCTCCGGGTGCAGACAACCCACCATAAGGGCATCAAAAGGAAGGGACCTGATTTTGACCTTCATCTGGGAGAGATGCAGAAATTGGATGTCTTTGAAGATGAAGAAAAGCTCACTGTAAAAAGCGGCAGCTTAGGGCTGATTATCACAAAGAAAGACTGGTCTATGACGTACATAAGGAATGAGGAAAAGCTCACAAAGAGCGTTTCCAGAGATCTGGCATATATGAAGACCAAGTGGAACGGTTTTGCCTATGATAAAGGGAGTGACGATGCCTATATGCGTCAGCAGCTCAGCCTGTCTGTCGGGGAACTGGTCTATGGCATGGGCGAGCGTTTTACTCCGTTTGTCAAAAACGGGCAGTCTGTTGATATTTGGAATGAGGATGGTGGAACCAGTACGGACCAGTCCTATAAAAATATTCCTTTTTATCTCACGAATAAAGGATATGGTGTCTTTGTGAACCACCCGGAAAAAGTATCTTTTGAAACCGCTACGGAGCAAGTGGCGAAAGTGGAATTCAGTGTGCCGGGTGAAACTCTGGACTACTTTGTAATCAATGGTCCTTCGATGAAAGAGGTTTTAGAGCGGTATACAGATCTGACAGGGAAGCCGTCACTGCCTGCACCATGGACTTTTGGCCTTTGGCTTTCTACGTCATTTACCACTAATTATGACGAAGAGACTGTAATGAGCTTTATTGACGGTATGCTGGAAAGAGAGATTCCTCTTCGGGTTTTCCACTTTGACTGTTTTTGGATGAAAGAATTCCACTGGTCGGATTTCATTTGGGATCACAGAGTTTTTCCTGATCCGAAAGGAATGCTGGGAAGAATTAAGGATAAAGGACTGAATATCTGCGTCTGGATCAATCCGTATATCGGGCAGGAATCAGCGCTTTTTGAGGAAGGGATGGAGCAGGGATATTTTATTAAGCGCCCAAACGGAGATGTATGGCAGTGGGATATGTGGCAGCCCGGAATGGCTGTGGTGGATTTTACCAATCCTGCGGCATGCAGCTGGTTCCAGGAGAAACTGGAAGCGCTGTTAGATATGGGAGTGGATTGTTTTAAGACAGATTTTGGGGAACGCATACCGACAGATGTTGTCTATTACGATGGCTCAGATCCCAATAAGATGCATAATTACTATACCTATCTGTACAACAAGACCGTATATGAACTGTTAGAGAAGAAAAGAGGAAAAGGAGAGGCCGTTTTGTTTGCCCGCTCTGCAACAGTAGGAGGACAGAAGTTCCCGGTACATTGGGGCGGTGACTGTTGGTCTGACTATGAATCCATGGAAGAAAGTCTGAGAGGCGGGCTGTCACTGACGATGTCCGGCTTTGGATACTGGAGCCATGATATCGGTGGGTTTGAAAGTACTTCTACACCGGATGTCTATAAACGGTGGGCGGCTTTTGGTCTGCTGTCTACCCACAGCCGCCTTCATGGAAGCACCTCTTACCGGGTGCCCTGGGCTTATGACGATGAGGCGGTAGAGGTTGTACGCTTTTTTACAAAGCTCAAAGCAAGCCTGATGCCCTATTTATTCAGCGGTGCGGTTGAAACATCCAAAAGCGGTGTGCCGCTTATGAGAAGTATGGTATTGGAATACACAGAAGACAGGAACTGTCATTATCTGGACCGCCAGTATATGCTGGGAGGCCGGCTGCTTTGTGCCCCTGTTTTCCGGGAAGACAACATAGCTGAATATTACCTGCCGGAGGGAACCTGGACCAATTATCTCACAGGTGCACAAGTGGACGGGGGCAGATGGTTCACAGAGAAGCTGGATTATTTAAACATACCGCTGATGGTGCGGGAAAATACAATTCTCCCAATCGGGGCATGTGATACAAGAGCGGATTATGATTATGCAAAGGATGTGGAATTTAACATCTATTCCTTAAAAGACCATGCATCTGCAGAAGTCTATGGCTGTGATGGAAAACCGGATGCCTCTGTTACAGCAGATAATCATCAGGGTGTAATCACGATTTGCACAAAATCCGAAAAGCCGTACACGGTACGTCTGGTAAATCAAATGGTGAAAGAAGTAAAAGGAGCACATGGGGTAATAGAAGGCAGGGACACTGTCCTGAAGCCAGAAGCAGGTGCAGCAGAGATACTTGTTATTTTAGAATGTTAGAACATGTTTTTAAATTCGGGGGCAGAATAAATATGGAATCAAAAAGCGTAATGGATAAAAAGATAGAAGATTTGTTAAGCCAGCTCACATTAGAGGAAAAGCTGGGGATGATACACGGTGACGGATTATTCTGTACCAAAGGTGTGGAGCGCCTGGATATACCGCCCCTTAAGATGTCCGACGGACCCATGGGAGTGCGCAATGAATTTGAAAAGGATAAATGGATTGCGGTGGGGAATTCAGATGATTATGTGACCTATCTGCCCAGCAACAGTGCCCTTTCGTCCACCTGGAACCGTGAGCTTGCTTACCGTATGGGACAGGTGCTGGGGGAGGAAGCCAGAGGCAGGGGAAAAGACGTGATTCTGGCTCCCGGCATCAATATAAAGAGAAGCCCCCTCTGCGGCAGAAATTTTGAATATATGAGCGAAGACCCCTATCTGACAAAGGAAGAGGCGGTGCCGCTTATACAGGGGATTCAGGAGTCTGATGTGGCGGCATGCGTAAAGCATTTTGCGTTAAACAATCAGGAGACGGAAAGACTCTGGGTAGATGTGGAAATCGGGGAGCGGCCTCTGCGGGAAATCTATCTTCCGGCATTTTATGATGCGGTAAAACGAGGCGGCGCGTACTCACTGATGGGAGCATATAACAAGGTCCGGGGCGAACATTGCTGCCAGAGCCACTACCTTTTGGATGAGATCTTAAGAGAGGAATGGAAGTATGACGGAACCGTGATCTCTGACTGGGGAGCTGTTCATGATACAGCAGAAGCTGCAAAAACCAGCCTTGATATAGAAATGTCAGTCACGGATAATTTCGATGAATACTGTCTTGCCAATCCTTTATATCAGGAAATACAGGAGGGAAGGATTGCAAAATCTTTCATAGACAGCAAAGTAAGGCGGATTCTCAGGATGATGGAGCGTCTGCACATGCTGGGCGGAGAGAGAAAAAGCGGGTGCTATCATACACCCGGACACCGGCAGACCGCTTTGGAGACAGCAAGAGAATCCATCGTTCTGTTGAAAAATGAAGATCAACGACTGCCCCTTCAGAGAAAGAATATAAAAAAGCTCCTGGTAATTGGCGATAACGGGGAGCGGATTCATTCAAACGGCGGCGGCAGTGCGGAGATTAAGGCATTATATGAAATTTCGCCTCTGCTGGGACTAAAGTCTATGCTTGGAGGAAATACCGAGATAAAATATGTAAGAGGGTACTGCCCGGACACCAAAGAAGAGCCTGGAGAAGTCAACTGGCAGGAAGCCAGCCTGAATGCCGGTAATGGGACAAAAGATAACCTTGCAAAAGATTCCGCCCTGCAGGAGAAAAGAAACAAACTGCGAAAAGAGGCAGTAGAAGCAGCTTCGGAGTATGAGGAGGTTCTGTTTATCGGAGGACTGAATCACGATTATGACGTGGAAGGATATGACAGAGAAGATATGATTCTCCCCTACGGACAGGATGAGGTGATTCGACAGGTGTTAAAAGCCAATCCCAATACGGTGGTAATACTAAGCGCCGGTGCTCCTGTGGAAATGAAATCATGGGTCAATGAGGCAAAAGCACTGGTCTGGAACTGGTATGCCGGTATGGAGGGGGGAACCGCCCTGGCTGAAGTACTTCTTGGAGAGGTAAACCCATCCGGCAGGCTTCCGGAAACTTTTCCCAAAACCCACCTGGATTGTCCGGCAACCCGCCTTGGAGAATTTCCCGGGAAGGAAAAGGTCTGTTACCGGGAAGGCATTTATGTGGGGTACCGCTATTATGATACTTTTGAGATCGAACCCCAATTCTGTTTTGGCTATGGATTGTCCTACACAGAATTCACCTGCGGCAATCTGGAGATCAGTGACAATAGCAGCGCTTTTCCGGTGTCTGTCTCCCTGGACGTTAAAAATACCGGAGAAAAATCCGGAAAAGAAGTGGTGCAGTTATATGTGCGTTGCCTGGAACCAAAGGAAGAGAGACCGTACCAGGAATTAAAAGGATATGAAAAGGTATTATTAGATCCGGGTGAAGAGAAGCGGATATGCTTTTTGCTGGATGAAAGCAGTTTTCATTACTATGATGAAAAACAGGGGGATTTTTGTATCGAACCGGGCAGATATGAGATTTGTATTGGGAAATCTTCAAGAGATATTTGTCAGAAAAAAGAGATAAACATAGTAATTTGACAGATGCTATCGTCACCGAATATGGTCCCCGGAATAACATATAGTAAGAAACCAGAGAGGTAAATGCCAATGCTTACTATAGATATAATAATTGTTATTTTGATCATAGTGATACTATTTGCGGTTATAAGCTTTATCCGTATCAGACGGATCAGAGCGGAAAGAAATAAGGCGGTAAAGGTAAAAGAACAGGCGGATTTGGAAACAGCACAGCCGAACAAACAGGGACCCTCCAGGCCCAATTGTTTCGTGTGCCCAAGAAAATGTACGCCTAAGTATGTAGACTTCAATTGTCCCAACCTGCCAAAATGCAAGCTCTGCCCGGGTGTCCGGGTAGACAGAAATGGTAAGGAATGTAATCCCTATTGCCCGGTGAAATATCCGGATCAACCGGAAGATGTACAGGATAAATCTGAATAAAAAATACGCGCGGCAGTGTGACACACAGCTGTCAGAGCGTTATCTTCAATCGTAGGAGAATGGAAGGAACCCGTAAAAAGGTTCCTTCTTTTGCATGTTCGCAGCTATACGCAATTTTACAGTGGAAATATGTGGCATTGAGATTGGCCGTATCTTAGCGTATACTTAAACATGAGTTTAAGAGGGAGTAGCGGATAGGGGAGCTGTGGATTTGAATACAGTGGATAGGAAGAGTGGTTTTTTAGCAAAATTTGAGAAAACCTTGATATTTATATTTTAAAATAGAGAAAACAAAGAAATACCCATTAAAGCGAACGCTTTATAATTGGGTTTCTCTTATTAAATACTCTT
>NZ_JAWYAJ010000253.1:0-9161 GCF_034124845.1 Robinsoniella sp. | reverse complement strand
AAAGTACAGATAGGAGAATGAGATGGAAGAACCAATTGTTACGATCGAGCATGTAAGCAAAAGTTTTGGTAATCAGGAAGTTCTTACAGATATTTCGTTTTCCATGGTAAAAGGGAAAATATACGGTCTGGTCGGTAGAAATGGATCCGGCAAGACTGTGTTAATGAAATGCATCTGTGGCTTTTTAACACCGTCTGCTGGAGAAATTCGCATTTATGGACAGAAGACAACAGAGAATGAAGCATATATGGAAAAAATGGGGATAATAATCGAAACACCTGGATTTCTGCCTGGATACTCAGCCTTCAAAAACCTTAAAATGCTAGCCATGATCAGGAAGAACATATCAAAAAGTCAGATTAGAGATGCACTTATCTCTGTTGGTCTGGATCCGGACTCACCTAAAAAAGTCGGGAAATTTTCAATGGGGATGAGACAGCGGCTGGGTATTGCTCAGGCAATTATGGAGAATCCGGAGATCTTACTTTTGGATGAACCGATGAATGGATTGGATAATCATGGTGTTGCTGATATGAGAAAGTTATTCCTTGATATGAGAAATCAGGGGAAGGTTATTTTATTAGCCAGTCATAATAAAGAAGATATTGAGTTTCTCTGTGATGATGTTTATACAATGGATGCAGGAATCTTATCCATCAACAATAACTAGAGCGTGCAGATGGCGGGAATGAATTTTAAAACAGGCTCTAGTACTAATGCGGCTTCCGCTTCAAAAATATTGACAAATATTGTTCACAATCATATAATTTATCTACATTGAAATAAATTATGTAAATAAAACAAAATAAAAGTATGAATTGATATTTGAAAGAGGTATAGGATGGAACTTACAAAAAATGAAGTGGAAATTATGGAAGTTCTTTGGGAGGCAGGGAGACCTTTGACGGGTGTGGAAATTGTAAATAAATCCGTCAACAAATCGTGGAAAAGTAAATCTATTCATATTCTCATTAATAGTCTACTCAAAAAAGAAGCTATACGAGAGGCTGGATTTATCAGATCTGGAAAAGCATTTGCACGCACCTTTGAACCGACAGAAACCGGTGAAACATATTATGCTGGTGTGTTGGCAGAAATTGCAAGTAAGACAAGTGTGAAGAGCTTATTTTCAGCACTTTTTAGTAGCAGAGACATCACGGCAGATACTATAAAGGAACTGGAGGATATGATAAACAAGAAAAAACAGGAGTTATGAAATGTGGATTAGTAAGATAAGTACTTACTCTTTAGCTAACGCAATCATTTTTTTCAGTGTGGGGTTACTGGTGATCAAACGATTAAGACGTAACACAAAATTTATTGTAAATAATGGAATTACAGCGTTAATGGTTTTACTAATGATATCGGTTATACGGGTATTGCTACCTCTGGATTTCTCCTATGCACTAGTGATTCCGTCTGATACAGTTTTACCGGTTATTCAAAAGGTGACTGGCTTTCATATAGGGAGTCTTACGATTGGCTCAATAATAATGGGAATATGGTGTGTCGGTACTTCCTATATACTAATAAAAGAGTCATATCATATTTTAAAGACAATTTATAGCATAGGAAAATATAGAATTATCGCGAATGAGCAGGCAGAAAGAGTTTTAAAAAATGACTTTGCTTCTGATAAAGTGTGTGTATTTGTATCTCCGGATGTTGATGTGCCAAAGGTGACAGGATTTATTCACGCAAGGATTTATATTCCGGAATTAAAACTGTCAGATCATGAATTAAGACTGATACTTTTGCATGAGGTTCAGCATATTCGCGGCGGAGATACTTTTATAAAATTGTTCTATCTATTATTAAAAGCGGCATTTTGGTGGAACCCCATTGTACGTAATTTTGAATTAGAAATAGAAAATATGTTAGAGCTGCGCTGTGATCTGGCATCGACGAAAGGTATGGAACGAAATGAAAGAGTTGAATACCTGGAAGCTATTCTAAATGTGATGAAGCAGACAGAGCCTGAGAAATCAGTCTATAGTAGTCATGTATCTACATTAATAAATGAGAGGATTGGGGAACTAACGAAGCAACGATTTAAAGTTATCCTGGAAAGAACATTAACCCGCAAGATAAAATTTAAAATTGCCAGTATGGGTATTATCATATCAGCCTTTATCTGTTCCTATCTTATCATTATCCAACCGGTATATTTTTCATTCCAAAATGAAGCAGAAGGCGGGATTGATTTAACCACAGAAAATGCATACATATTGATTAGCAGGGATAACACAATTGAGATTTATGTGGATGGTCAGAAGTTTACAACAGTAAACGAGAAAGATCTGGATATGCCGCCACTATGCGATTTAACAATCCATACAGAGGAGTAAAAAATAAATAGAAATTAGAGTCAGCCAAAACAGTGCTGGTCAGTTAGATATAAAATCAGGAAAATGCACTCAGGATATATCTGTGATTTCAAAAAGCAGTGAAATTGTAATATGTATCCCTCCTCATATCCGAGGGGGGTATATATTTTCTATAAGTTTTTCAAATAAGACTTTTCTACGAAGTTTATAATCTTATAAAGTCCCATAGCGATAATGCAAAGTATTACAATGCTCATAATAACCCAATCCAACTTAAAAACCTGACTGCCATATATGATCAGATAGCCAAGTCCCTGCTTGGAACCAATAAATTCACCGATTACCACACCAACCAGGGCAAGACCGATATTTACTTTCATGACACTGATAATGGTAGGAATGGTGCTTGGAAGGACGACGCGCAGCAGGACGTCTTTTTTCGTGCCCTGCAAAGTGTAAATCAGTTTAATTTTATCCGGAGATACTTCTTTGAATCCGGTATATAGATTTAATATTGTTCCGAAGATCGCTACCGATATTCCGGCTACAATAATTGTTTTCATATTTGCACCCAGCCATACGATTAATAGAGGAGCCAGCGCTGATTTTGGAAGGCTGTTTAATACGACCAGGTAGGGTTCTAATATTTCAGAGAGTTTTTTGCTGAGCCATAACAGTACGGCAGTTGCGATTCCCAGCAGAACCACTAAAGCGAAGCTGATCAGTGTTTCTGCTAGCGTAACACCAACATGGAGGAAGATTGTTTTATCCTGAACCATGGAAATAAAGGTATTTAATACCCGTGATGGGCTGCTGAAAATAAAGCTGTCGATGATGCCAAGTCTTGCAGTGATTTCCCAAAGCGCAATAAACAGTACTAAAATAAGAATCCGCATGATGGTTACCATGCGTTTGTGATGAAGCCGTTTCTTTAAATATTCTTTTTGATTGACAGAAGCGTTATTCATTTACATTCAGCTCCTTCCAGATTTGGTTAAAATAATCTTTGAATTCAGGAGCGTTTCGGGATTTCATTGGGGTGCGGTCTTCAATACTCATATGAACCGGTACAATGCTTTTGATCTTAGCCGGCCGTTTGGTGAGAACGATAATGCGGTCTGCAACGCTGATGGCTTCCGACAGGTCATGGGTAACCAGAATTGCGGTCTTATGGGCTTTCTTCAGAATAGAAGAAATATCGTCGCATACGGAAAGGCGTGTCTGATAATCAAGAGCAGAAAAAGGTTCATCTAAAAGCAAAAGTTCCGGCTGCAGTGCCAGGGTACGGATCAGTGCTGCACGCTGACGCATTCCACCGGATAGTTCGGAAGGCTTTTTGTCCTTAAATTTGTATAATCCATAATCTTTCAGCATCTGGTCAACCATTGCTTTGCTTTCCTCTGTAATTTTTTTCTGAATCTCCAGACCCAGGAGAACATTGCGGTAAATAGTACGCCATTCAAACAAATGGTCTTTTTGGAGCATATAGCCTATATTTGTATGAGCTTCTTTTACATCTTTCCCATTTAGGAGAATGGAACCGGATTCTGGCTTTAAGAGTCCGCTGATTAAGGAAAGCAGAGTAGATTTGCCGCATCCGCTGGGACCGACAATTGCAATAAATTCGCCGTCATTCACCTGAAAGGAGATATCAGATAAAGCATAAGTTTCTCCGCTTACACTATGATAGGAAAAGTTCACGTCTTTTAGTTCTAATAAGGTCTGCATTTCGTACCTCCTATATTGTTATATCATAGTGTATGAAAATGCCGGCGAAATGTTCAGGAATTCCAAAGCGTGCTTGAAAAATGCATTCTGGCAACTGTGCGTTCCAGGTTGTGGGAGAGTTATCCCAAATGGAGAGCGACAAGCGTACTATGTAACCAGAATTCAGGGCAAATATACCGCAAACTGGGGCGTGCAGATGACGGGAATGATTTATCAAACACGCTCTATGGAAAGGGAAGCCTCAATCAATTGTTTTGCACCATAGGTACCAAGGACAGGCACATCTTCGGGATGGGTACAGTCGGTAATTCCTTTATCGAACAGCACATTAATGTTCATAGGGAATTCCTCATCCCCTTCCCAGAGAATATAAGTAATGGCGATCAGGGGAAACAACTGCAGGCGAACCGATGCATCCCCATAGTTACAGATGGTGCCGTGAAGTGCTTTCCCAGCCTGTATAAACCGGTCAATATGCCCTTCAAATGCTTTTTTCAGGGGCGGAATAGTCTCGCGGATAAAAGCGGCCTCAAAATGGCTGACACCGCGGATGGAATGGAAGGGAATTTCCTCACCTGTCACGGAAGCAGTTTCTTTGGCATAGATCAGATAGTGGATCAGCAGCAAACGGGTATGCACCGAAACTTCCACATCCGGGTGTGCCTGGTCGTAGATGCTTCCATCTGAAGTACTGACCATGTAGCATTTGTCCAGAACCGGCAGCAGCAGATATTTCCCATTATCGGAAAAGGTAAGCCCGGTTCTAAGTGCAAGGCTTTTAAAATCCATGTCCAGGAATATCTGACGGTCATGTTCATAGACCAGTTCGTAATTATCGGTATGATTCTTTATTATTTCCATAAAAGTTCCTCCGGGATTGTGTTTGAAAATTGTTGTTGTATTTTAGTTTATCATAATAAGGGGTATGTGTATATACAGTACATTGACTGTCGGTTCGTTTACTTGTTACAGTTATAAAATTATATTATTATTGTTTTCTTAATACGGTCTTAAAACTTTCCCCCTTTCTTGCCCTTTCCAGGGAATAATGTTATAATTGCCAAATCAATAAACCGGTAAATGATGTATGGTATGGAAGTATTCCATATCGCCATAACCATATTAGAGCCTGTTTAAAATGATAAGAGCAAACCGAATCGGAAATTCAGGTATAAGTGTTTGGGGTACAGGTATTTAGGTACAAATATTTAGCTATAAGGTACAAGTATTTCCGGCACAAATGCTTTACGATTTTTAGACATGCTTTGGAAAGCAGAGATGATGAATGAAATATAAAAAACAACTATTTATTGTGCTATTATTGGTATTATTAGGCTCTTTTTCGGTCACCGCTGCCGCCGCTGGCAGGGGAAACGGGCGTAAACCCGGCAGAAAACCGTCTGATAAATATGCCTGGACTGTTCAGCAGTACGGCAGTGACAGCGATGGAAGCCAGTCCATGTTCTATACTATAAGCAACCGTAAAGGAAAATTAATCGTTATAGACGGTGGCTGGAAACAAAACGAAGCCAGGGTACGCAGTGCCATTCAAAAGCTTGGCAGCAATGTGGATCTGTGGATTATCACCCATCCCCATCCGGATCACGTGGGTGCCTTTCATGCAATTGTTTCCAATCCCCAGGGAATCCGGATTCGGAAGGTACTAGCCCCTAAGATTAATCCGGCGGTTTATCAGAAATATGCCCAGGAGTGGGATGAATACAGCATTTTTGAAGAATTCAACAGTATTATGTCCGGTGCAGCAAATCTTCAGTATATAAAAGGCGGAGATAAGATAGATATTTCGGGACTCAGCCTACAGTTCTTCAGTTCCTATGATGGCAGGTTACAGAAAACCAGCAAGGATATCTGCAATGATTCCTCCCTCGTGTTCAAGGCTTCCTACAATGGTAAGAGTATGATATTTACCGGAGACATTAACTCCAGACGGGCAAATATGCTGGTGAAGAAGTACGGCAGGAAGCTTAGGTCAAACTACCTGCAGGCTCCCCACCATGGCAATAATTATAAGCGGGAACGGTTTTTTAAGGCAGTGAGACCCCGAGTAACATTTATTGATGCACCTTCCTGGCTTCGTGATTTTCCGGCGGTGAAGCATAATATATCTGTTTTGAAAAAACAGGGAAGCCGGATTATTACATATGGTTCTTCCAGAAGAACTGTTAAGTTAAAATAACAGCTGCCAGAAAGCAATTTTAAACACGCTCTAGAAGAGAAACAGTAAAAGCAAATCAAGTGAAAATTAACAGAAATTTCGGTAATATCAAAGACCGGATAAGAGGAGAGTCTATGAAAAGTCTGCAGAAAATGACAAATGAAGAGCTATGGGAGTTATTTCCTATAGTTTTAGAAGATTATAATCCCCAATGGCAAAACTGGTATCAAAAAGAACAGGAAATGATTCTGGATGCGGTAAACAGAGAGTATGCAGCCAGGATCCATCATATCGGAAGTACTGCTGTCTATGGCCTGCGTGCCAAGCCTACGGTGGATATCTTATTGGAAATAAAAAAAGAATGTGATCTGAATTTACTCATACAGAATCTGGAAGAAATCGGATATATATATGCACGACAACCCCACAAACCGGCACCGCACATGATGTTCCAAAAAGGCTATACGACTCTGGGCTTTGAAAAGGAAGTGTATCATTTGCATATACGCTACCAGGGGGATTGGGATGAGATCTATTTTCGGGATTACCTTCGGATTCATTCCGATGCTGCCGCTAAGTATGCAGAGCTAAAGGAAAGACTGAGAACAGAATACGAACACGACAGGGACGGGTATACTCTCGCCAAAACGGCATTTGTAAAAGAAATTACAGCAATGGCAAGAGAAGAGAAAAAACGCAATTACCAAAAGGAACTGGACCTTGTAATAGACAAGGTTCAAAAAGAGGGAAAAACACCCACGCTGCTGCTTCACAGCTGCTGTGCTCCTTGCAGCAGTTATGTCCTGGAATATCTTTCCCGTTATTTTAAAATCACGGTATTTTATTACAATCCGAATATCTATCCACAGCAGGAATATGAGAAAAGAGTGCAGGAACAGCAGCATTTTATCCAAGACATTCCTTCAAAGCATCCGATCGGGTTTTGGGAAGGACGCTATGAGCAGGAAGAATTTTACAGTGCAGTCAAAGGACTTGAAAAGATCAGAGAGGGCGGAGAACGCTGTTATGCCTGTTATGAACTGCGGCTTAAGGAGACGGCACGGCTTGCAAAAGAAAAGGGTTTTGATTATTTCACCACAACCTTGTCCATCAGTCCTTTAAAAAATGCAGTGAAACTGAACGAAATCGGAGAACGTCTTGGGGCTCAGATACAGGTACCCTATCTGGTATCCGATTTTAAGAAGAAAAATGGATATCAAAGATCCATTGCACTGTCCGGTGAGTACGGACTTTACCGGCAGGATTACTGTGGCTGTATTTTTTCCAAAAAGGTGGTTATACGCAAGGCAGGCAAACCTTGAATCAAGCCACGGCCAGCGTATGAAGTGTAAGCATGGGAAGTGGCTTGGGTAGCAGAAGCATTCTTTGATGTAACCTGCTGCACCTGCAGAATGCTTCTGCTCCTAGTGAACATCCTAGTGAATATACAATCAAAAATATTGTATAAATATAGAATTTATGATAGACTTATATGGATTATACAGGCGAATACCGCAGATTTATGCGGACGAAAGACAAAATGAAAAGAAATGAGGAAAATATTATGGCACAGTTATGGGGCGGACGCTTCACCAAAGAAACAGATCAGTTAGTATATAACTTTAATGCATCAATTTCCTTTGACCGGAAGTTTTACAAACAGGATATCGAAGGAAGCAAAGCGCATGTGACAATGCTGGCAAAACAGGGAATTCTGACGCAGGATGAAAAGGAAGAAATCATCGAAGGATTAAACGGAATCCTGGCTGATGTGGAAAACGGTACCCTGGAAATTACAGACCAGTATGAAGATATTCACAGTTTTGTTGAAGCAAACCTGATTGACCGTATTGGAGCTGCAGGGAAGAAACTTCATACAGGAAGAAGTCGTAATGACCAGGTTGCACTGGATATGAAACTCTATACCAGAGATGAGATTTTAGAGATGGATGTATTGCTCAAGACCCTTTTAACTACACTGCTTACCATCATGGAAGAAAATACCGGAACCTATATGCCGGGATTTACCCACTTACAAAAAGCACAGCCCATTACTCTGGCACATCATGTAGGGGCTTATTTTGAAATGTTTAAAAGAGACCGTTTAAGGTTATTTGACATATATAAGAGGATGAATTACTGCCCATTGGGCTCTGGTGCACTGGCTGGAACCACCTATCCGCTGGATCGTGATTATACGGCAGAGCTGCTGGAATTTGATGGACCAACTTTAAACAGTATGGATTCTGTGGCTGACAGGGACTATGTAATCGAATTATTATCTGCCATGTCTACCATCATGATGCATCTGAGCCGTTTTTCAGAGGAAATTATCATCTGGAATTCCAATGAATATCAGTTTGTGGAACTGGATGATGCTTACAGTACCGGAAGCAGTATTATGCCTCAGAAAAAGAATCCGGATATCGCAGAACTTGTCCGTGGAAAAACCGGACGTGTTTACGGTGCGTTAATGTCCATTCTGACCACAATGAAAGGAATACCTCTTGCATATAATAAAGATATGCAGGAAGATAAAGAGCTTACATTTGATGCAATTGATACCGTAAAAGGCTGTATCGCATTATTTACGGGAATGGCTGCGACCATGCGCTTTAACAAAGAAGTAATGGAAAACAGTGCAAAAAATGGTTTTACCAATGCTACGGATGCGGCGGATTATCTGGTAAATCATGGAGTGCCTTTCCGAGATGCCCATGGTATCGTAGGACGTCTGGTGCTCTATTGTATTGAGAAAAATATTGCGCTGGATGATATGAGCCTTTCGGAATATAAAGAGATCAGCCCTGTTTTTGAAGAGGATATTTATGAAGCAATCAGCATGAAGACCTGCGTGGAAAAGAGAATGACAATTGGAGCGCCATCTGAGGAAGCAATGAAGAAAGTCATTGCACTGGAAAAAGAATATT
>NZ_JAWYAJ010000252.1:0-6946 GCF_034124845.1 Robinsoniella sp. | reverse complement strand
ATCCTGATATACCCTTCCTAAGTAGTCGACCTCATGATACTGAGTAGAACGGGGTTCTCCTGCATTTGCCATCATCGTATTTTCAGATTCAATTAAAAAATGCCCATTTGATAACGGATATCCTCCAAAGTTAGCCCCCGTGGAATACATTAATGCCCACCTGATATCCCCGCTGGAATCAAAACCATACAAGTGAGGAATTGCACCTCCGGTAACTACCATCAACTTTATAGAAGATTCTGTCGTCTTCTTTTCCATTTTCACTGCATCTATAAATGCATCAGGTAAAGAATCCGTCTGGATCTTCAGTTGGGAAGTTCGAGTTACTTTCCCATCCTTATCAAGTTCCTCAAGTAAAACATTATTATCCATATCCGCGTATAACCCAATGATAGGAATTATATGCTGTTTTGTCGCATCCAACGTATCTGTAATATCATTCTCCTGTGTTTTACCCTCTACAGTTACCTTAATCTGACTCTCTTCTTCTGTATTAAAAACCGCGACTGCCGTAAGAGGAGAATTCTGATATGGATTTTGAATCACTAATGGTTCTTCGAAGGTATATTGACCATTGTCTAATTCAGCCTGAATCATCTCGTCAATTTGAACTGTCTGTTCTTCTAATGACTGCGTTTGCTGTATTCCCTCAGATACTGATATATTCTTACCCGACTCTGCATTACTCTTAATTGTTTTCGTTTCGCTTCCATCCACTTTTACTTTTACATATTGTGGACCCTTGTCCTTTTTACTCAATCTAGTATTAATAAACCTAAAATTAGGCTGCGTTAAATAAAAGATTGCAGAACCAGCTAATAACAGCAGAACTACTGCCACTATGCTTCCAACAATAATATGCTTTTTTTTCTTACTCATTAGATCCCCCTATAAGATTACTCAACTGGTATACTTAACGTTTCTCCTTCAAATGGATATTCCAGTGTAAATTTGTTTGCAGACTCATCAACTTCATAGCAAATCCAACCTTCGTTAGTTCCAAAATTTAGTTTAGTACCCTGAAGACGTTTCATTCCTAAGTCACTAAGAAATGCATCATCCATTCTACTATACTCTTTACCATTTTCATCTATCAATTTTAATTTCGTAAAATCAATTTCTTCCTTGCTATCCACTTTTTCAAAAATAACCTTTAATAAGCAGAATTTCATTCCTTCTGAAGCTTCTTTATGATACTCACTAGATTCCACACTCGTATAACCTAATTGGGTAGAAACATTCTCAAGTTTTTTATCCAGCATTGACTCTTCATATGTAACTTTCCATCCACCAACTTCAGATACACTACCCGCTTTTGATGAACCATCTGATGTTTTTTCCTCTGATGTCTTTGTCGTTTCTGAATCCGCCACTGCCTCTGTTTTTGCAGTTTCCTTAGTGCTGTTATCACTTTGACACCCTGTTATTGAAAGAATAGATGCGCTTAATAATATAGCATATAACAATTTTTTCTTCATTAAATTTCTCCTCCTACTTTAATAAGTAATAATTCTAAACATACCAATTTAGAATCTTAGCATAAAAATGTGTATAAAATATGATAACATAGATTCGTGATGTCGAAAAGACTCATTTTTCAAGGTTCCGGCAAAAATATATCCCATCAAACTAATGAACTATCTCCGTTAACATCAGTTTGATAGGATATCGTTGTTTCTACAGCAATTCCCCATATCTCCGCATATACATCTTTTTCATAATTGTCGCCAATCCCATATAGCAAACGATAATTGCTGCCAAAATTACAAAATACACCGCCGGTAAACCTGCAAGCCCCAGTACGCTGCCTAATCCCGTAAATGGAATTGCGGTTGCTGCCAGAATTCCTCCCAGGGTCAGAATCGTGACCGGAGCGGATGCATGGCTCTGTATAAATGGAACCTTTGGTGTACGGATCATGTGAATGACTAAGGTCTGGCTCCACATGGATTCAATAAACCAGCCTGCCTGAAAGACTGCAATAAATGCATCCTGCATCTGGGGGTCAGTAATCTGGTGATACATGAAGCCTCCGCTCATCAGCGGACAAATTACAAAATACATCACCAGGTATGTTGCAATATCAAATACCGAGCTGGTTGGTCCTATCCACAGCATGAATTTGCTGACGGAAGATGCATCCCACTTTTTCGGCACAGCCAGAAACTCACTGTCTACATTGTCCCAGGGTATCGCTGTACAGGAAATATCATAAATCAGGTTCAGCAGAATTAAGTGGATTGCTGCCATTGGAAGAAAGGGCAGGAATGCGCTGGCTGCAAGTACCGAGAACATATTTCCAAAGTTTGAGGAAGCCGTCATTTTTATATATTTGATCATGTTGGCATTGGTTTTTCTGCCTTCCAGAATACCTTTTTCCAATACCATTAAATCTTTTTCCAGGAGAATCGTATCCGCCGATTCCTTGGCAATATCCACTGCTGTATCCACCGAAATGCCCACATCCGATGCCTTCATGGCTGCCGCATCATTGATCCCGTCGCCCATATACCCTACGGCATGCCCGTTGCTCTGAAGAATCTTTACAACTCTTGCCTTCTGGGCAGGGGAGAGTTTTGCAAATACCGTTGTTTTTTCTGCT
The DNA here is from genome assembly GCF_034124845.1 of Robinsoniella sp. NCBI lineage: Bacteria > Bacillati > Bacillota > Clostridia > Lachnospirales > Lachnospiraceae > Robinsoniella > Robinsoniella sp. Next base: position 4,344 of record NZ_JAWYAJ010000252.1, on the reverse strand, counting down.
TCTTCTGCCAGCCGGCAGTCATCCATGGCATCCACCTGAGTTCCTAAAAGGAGATGTTCCGTTGACAAGCCTACCTGTTTACAAATGCAGCAGGTAACCTTTTCATTGTCTCCGGTCAGGACTTTTACTTTCACACCATATCCGTGGAGTGCTTTTATAGCCGCAGCTGCTGTTTCCTTAGGCGGATCCAGAAATGCCAGGTAACCAATCAAAACCATTTCTGCTTCATCTGCAACGGAGAAGGCTCCCTCCGGCGAGGGATTCGTCTTCTGTGCCACTGCTATCACACGCATTCCGGTTTCATTTAATTCTTCAACCTTCGTGAGTATTTTGCTGCGCATCTGGTCTGTGAGCGGTTCCACTTTCCCTTCGTATTCTGCAAATGCAGAAACCCGAAGCATCTCCTCTACGGCACCTTTTGTAATCATCTGTGTCTTGCCGTTTTTATCCGCTACCACCACACTCATCCTGCGTCTTTCAAAATCAAATGGTATCTCATCTACTTTGGTGTAGTTAGACTGAATGCCCTGAAGCTGTAACTCCTGTTCCTGCAATTCGTTGGTTCTGTCTATAATTGCAATATCCATCAAGTTTTTAAGCCCCGTCTGATAATAACTGTTTAAAAATCCATGGCGCAGTACCCTTGGATCTTCATTTCCTTCGATATCCAGATGATATTCCAGTACTACCTTATCTCTTGTGAGGGTGCCAGTCTTGTCGGTACACAGGATATCAATGGATCCAAGATTCTGGATGGCATTGAGATTCTTAATAATAACCTTTTGCCTGGACATGGATACAGCACCTTTTGCCAGACAGGTGGTCACTATCATGGGCAGCATTTCCGGCGTCAGTCCCACCGCTACGGAAATGGCAAACAGCGCCGCATCCATCCAGTCATTTTTCGTATATCCATTGATAAAGAAGACCACCGGAACCATGATCAGCATAAATCGAATCAATACCCAGGAGACCGAGTTCACCCCTTTTTCGAAAGAGGTTTGTGCCGGCTTATCTGAAAGGGATTTCGCCATTTCACCCAGCATGGTATCATTTCCTACTGCAATAACTACGCCTGACGCACTGCCGCTGATTACATTACTGCCCATGAACGCCAGGTTGGAATAATCCGTTACTGCATCTGTGCTGCTTTCCAAAGCATATATACTATTTGTCACTGCATTGTTGCTGTCTGATAATGCACTGTACTTCTCTACCGGTTCACTTTCTCCGGTAAGTGCCGACTGGCTGATAAATAAGTCTTTTGCAGAAATAATCCGGATATCGGCGGGTATCATATCTCCTGCTGAAAGCAGCACCACATCCCCAACTGCCACATCTTCCAGCAGAATTTCACGCGTTCCTTCTTCCATTCTCTTTACACAGGTAGTGGTCCGTATCATTGCCGATAATCTGGCTGCTGCATTTCCACTTCTTGTTTCCTGTATAAATCGGAGCAGACCGGATATCATTACCATCGTTGTAATGATGATTACCGTAACCGGATTTTGTTCTCCCGGATCAGCAAAAAGAATATCCGTAAATACAGAAACTGCCGCCAATACAAATAAAATAGCGGTAAACGGATTAATAAAAGCCCCGCAGATTCTTTTGAAAAGAGACTCTTTCTGCCCATGGGTCACTATATTTTTTCCATAGGCTTCTTCCGAAGCTTCTAACTGTTCCTTTGTCATTCCCTCTGATGAGGTCTGAAATTCCTCATAAAATTTATTCCATTCAAGTGTTGCTGCATATTTTAATTTTTCGTTCACCGTCTCACGGCGAACCATATTTTTCATTCTGTTTTTTTTCATTGTCTTATACCTCCTTTTTTCAAATAACCTTACATGTTCTTAAAAAAGGGCATAAAAATCCACCGCTATCGTTTTCATTTACATAGCAGGCATAAATGCCGGGATTATTCGTTCCACAGCAAATATATCAAATGTGCATAAAAACAGCAGCGATGGCAGCTGATGAAATATTCACGAACCGGAAAATGACATTGTCTTCTAATAATTCAGATTACAAAACCACCCGGGAAGCCCAAGAATGGATGTGTGATCCACTCCCGGCGATTCCGAAACTTCATCTGTGCCCTCTGTGCTGATATTATATCGCTCATGACTGCCTCCACTATCCATTCTTACCACCTCCTTATTTTAAATAAAAAATCCCATACCAAAGGACAAACTATGGTATGGGAATATACATTCTACTTCAGCTACATTATAAAAATAATATAGAAACTGCCACCGTTTGAGCTTTAGTATCACAGGGCGATGAAACTGTATTATGCTGCACCTTGTTTTTCGATGCGGCCTGTTCAAACCAACTCATGATGTCTCCATCATTTCGCGGCAACAATCCGTATCCCTGTGGTAACCTTACCTACCGGAACTATTTAATTTTCTCCAGTGTACACCCCTGCACAGTGTTTGTCAAGGCTAACCTTAAAATTTTATTTCGTTATTGGATTTATTGGATTTACTAAAAAATTCAACCGTTATTGGTACTTGATCTAAAAAAATGCAGCGGAATCCGACATTGCCAATCGCATCCTCTGCATTTTCCATACTGTAATTGTCTTTTTATGTTTCCTGATTTATATATCTTGGTTTATATCTCCTGGTTTATATATGCTCATTCAGACTTTTTCCATTGGTAGCAATTACTTTTTGATACCAGTAGAATGATTTCTTCTTATAACGTTCTAAGGTACCGGAGCCGTCATCGTTTCGGTCAACATAGATAAAGCCATAGCGTTTTTTTAATTCTGCGGTTGAAGCACTTACCAGGTCTATGCACCCCCAGGTTGTATATCCCATCACCGGAACACCATCTTCTATCGCTTCTTCTACCTGCTTTAAATGGTCTCTTAAGTAGCCAATGCGGTAATCATCTTCTACCGTTTTATTTCCATCCATTCCCATTACCAGCTTATCCACAGCGCCCAGTCCGTTCTCCACAATGAAAAGCGGTTTCTGATAGCGGTCGTAAAAGGTATTCAGGACATAGCGCAGACCCTTGGGATCTATCTGCCATCCCCATTCGCTTTCCTTTAACAAAGGATTTCTCACCCCTCCCAGAAGGTTTCCTTTTCCCGATTCTCCAAGGCTTTTATCTGCAGTTTCACAGATACTCATGTAATAGCTGAATGATACGAAATCCACGGTATTTTTCAAAATCCTTTGTTCTTCTTCTGTGATCTTTAATGAAATGCCATGCTCCCTGAAATATCGGTTCATATAGCCTGGATAAGCTCCACGTACCTGTACATCCGCAAAAAACATGTTCAGATGATCTTTTTCCATCACTGCAATCACATCGTCAGGATTGGGGGTCAATGGGTAAATCGGCATACTGAGCACCATACAGCCGATTTGAAAATCCGGATTGATATGGTGTCCGATCTTCACTGCCATAGCACTTGCCACAAATTCATGATGCACTGCCTGAAACAGCTGTGTCTCCGTCAGCTGTTCTTTCGGTGTCTGAATTCCTCCGCTTAAGAAAGGCTCATGGAGAATGGAATTAATTTCGTTAAAGGTAAGCCAATACCTTACCTTGTCTTGATAGCGCCGAAATACACATGTAACAAATTTTTCATAGAAACCAATCATTTTCGGATTGATCCAGCCATCATATTCTTCCGCCAGATAGAGCGGTGTCTCATAGTGGGACAGGGTAACCAGCGGTTCCATGCCGTATTTGCGGCACTCATCAAACAGGTCATCATAGAATTTAAGCCCTGCCTCGTTTGGCTGTTCTTCATCACCCTTTGGAAAAATACGGCTCCAGGCAATGGATGTCCGAAATACTTTGAATCCCATTTCTGCAAACAGTTTGAGGTCTTCTCTGTATCTGTGGTAGAAATCAATGCCTACTAGCTTCATGTTATCGTCCGTCGGCTCTTTTGTCCTTGGGCCTGTAATGCCATGGGGTGTTACGTCCTGTATGCTCAGACCTTTCCCGTCTTCCAGATAAGCACCTTCGCACTGGTTTGCCGCAACTGCGCCGCCCCATAAAAAATTCTCCGGAAATCCCATTATTCAACTCCTCCTTTATTTAAAAAATGATATAGTGCTCCGATTAAATTTGCATCATTATAGAATTCACAATTGGTCACAACCGGTCTGGGGATATAGGGACTTAAAAATCTCATGGGGTGATTTTCCATATATCCGTCAATGCTTTTTTCCAGATACTCATGCAGCAGCGGCTGACAGCTGATGCCGCCGCCTACCGCAACCACATCCAGATCCAGCAGCATGTTTAGATTGCATACCTGCAGTGCAAGGCTGTCCGTAAAATCTTTCAGACCCTTTAACACCTTTTCATCAC
>NZ_JAWYAJ010000251.1:0-11382 GCF_034124845.1 Robinsoniella sp. | reverse complement strand
TCACGTTCTTTTTCTTCCAATGCATTTTGAATACTCTTTGTAAGGTCTGTGTAAGTAGGGATTGTAATGTTCTTCAAAGCATTGGCACGTTTTTGCGTTTTCTTGATATTGGTTGCAAGCCGGTATGCTGAATTCTCGATCATGGAAAGTCTGATCGTCAGTTCCTTTACTTTTTCGAAGGAAACCTTTGCCTCATCCAGTGACCGTTTCGTCGTATAATAGGCGTAGGTTGGTTCATTTACGATGGGATCCGATTCCACAAGAGGAATTTCAGTACCCATAACGCTTCGCGTCTTTATACGAATGGAATTCTCAACCGGTACGGAGAAAGAGATCTCCTGTACGTAGTTGATACCGTGCTCTATATTAGCTCTTTGGAGAGCTGCATAGGCGGTACGGAATGTTTCATCAATCTGTGATTGAATATCCTGCGCCTGGTCAATCAGCCCCATAATCTCTTTGATCAAGATATTTCTCTTCTTATCCATCAGATCGAAGCCCTGTTTTGCAAGAGCCAGAGAGTTTTTGGCTAATATTAAGTTACCCTTCGTAGGAAATGTATTTGGATTCATTAAATCACCTCTGACTCGGCAGGTTTGTAGTATTTATCAAGAACCTTTGTATCGATACGGTCAAGTTCTTCTCTCGGAAGCATTCCAAGAAGTTCCCAGCCTTTTTCCAGGGTATCGATGATGGAACGGTTTTCGTTTTCGCCCTGTCCAACGAATTCCTGTTCAAAAGCTTTACCAAATTTCAAATAAATTTTATCCAGAGGAGATAGTTCATCTTCACCGATTACGCTTGCCAGGGCTCTGGCATCTCCAACCTTTGCGTAGCAGGAGAATAGCTGGTTGGCAACGTCCTGATGATCTTCTCTGGTATATCCGGCTCCGATACCATCCTTCATCAGACGGGAAAGGGATGGGAGTACGTTGATCGGCGGGTAAATTGCCTGGCCATGTAATTCACGGTCCAATACGATCTGTCCCTCGGTGATATATCCCGTAAGGTCAGGAATCGGATGTGTGATATCATCGTTTGGCATGGTCAAAATCGGAATCTGGGTCACAGAACCGCTGATGCCCTGTACGATGCCTGCTCTTTCATAAATAGTAGCCAATTCACTGTATAAGTAACCAGGGAACCCTTTTCTACTGGGAATTTCACCTTTGGATGAGGAAACCTCACGCATTGCTTCCGCAAAGGAGGTCATATCCGTTAAGATAACCAGGATATGCATGCCTTTTTCAAAAGCCAGATATTCTGCAGCAGTAAGTGCTACCTTTGGTGTGATCAGACGTTCTACTACCGGATCGTTTGCCAGGTTCAGGTACATTACAACGTGATCGGATACGCCGCTTTCCTCAAAGGTTTTGCGGAAGAATTCGGCTACGTCATATTTAACACCCATAGCTGCAAATACAATTGCGAATTTTTCATCTGAGTTATCACCCAGAGAAGCCTGTTTTACGATCTGTGCGGCAAGTCTGTCATGGGGCAGACCGTTTCCGGAGAAGATAGGAAGCTTCTGTCCACGGATCAATGTGGTCAGTCCGTCGATTGCAGAAACGCCGGTACGGATATAGTTACGCGGATATTCACGGGTTACCGGGTTAAGGGGCAGACCGTTTACATTTAATTTTACTTCCGGTGTAATTTCACCAAGGTCGTCAATAGGCTGACCGATACCGTTGAAAGTACGTCCCAGGATATCCGGAGATAATGCAATCTCCATCGGATGTCCGGTTAATTTTGTATGGGTATTTTTCAGGGACATATTTTCATTTCCTTCAAATACCTGAATGATTGCTTTGTCTTCATATAGCTCTACGATACGGCCCAGTTTCTTTTCGGTTCCTTCCACCGTAATTTCTACGATTTCTTCGAAAGAAGCATTCTGGACTCCTTCTAATACAATAAGGGGGCCGTTGATCTGACTAAGTCCTAAATATTCAATTGACATGATTAACCCTCCTATGCATTCTTAGCTAAAACTTCGTTATAGAATTCGTCGATTTCTCTTGCGTAATCGTCGAATTTTTCCAGATGATCGTTTGGAACATCATATTTAATAGAAACAATTTTATCGAAAATGTTGCTTTCTTTTAAGATGGACATTGGCATACCCATAGTAACCAGGGCTTTTGCTTTTTTATTCAGGTAAAGAATGATTCCCATCATTTTAAACTGTTTGGTCATCGGAACGCAGGTATCATCTTTGTGGAATGCATTCTGCTGTAAGAAGCCAAGACGGATTACTCTTGCGATTTCCAGGGTAAGCTTCTGGTCATCCGGCAGTACGTCACCGCCGATCAGCTTAACGATTTCCATTAAACTGCTTTCCTGATTCAGGATTGCCATAATCTGATTCCGGTAATCCACAAAGTTGGGATCTACATTGTCTTTGTACCATGGACCCAGGTCTGTTAAATATTCGCTGTAGCTGGTAAGCCACTGAATTGCCGGGAAATGTCTTGCGTATGCAAGGGATTTATCAAGTCCCCAGAAACATCTTACGAAACGTTTTGTATTTTGTGTAACAGGTTCGGAGAAATCACCACCCTGAGGAGATACAGCTCCGATGATAGATACGCTTCCTTCTGTTCCGTTTAAGTTCTGCATAAGTCCGGCTCTTTCATAGAAAGCGGATAATCTGGATGCCAGATATGCCGGGAAACCTTCCTCAGCAGGCATTTCTTCCAGACGTCCCGATAATTCACGGAGAGCCTCTGCCCAACGGGAAGTGGAATCAGCCATGATCGCAACGTCATAACCCATATCACGATAGTATTCAGCCAGTGTGATTCCGGTGTAAATGGAAGCTTCACGGGCAGCAACAGGCATGTTGGATGTATTTGCAATCAGAGTGGTTCTGTCCATCAGCGGATTGCCGCTTCTGGGATCCACCAGTTCGGAGAATTCTTCCAGAACCTGTGTCATCTCGTTTCCACGTTCACCACAGCCAATGTAGATGATAATGTCGGCGTTGGACCATTTTGCAATCTGATGCTGTGTCATGGTTTTTCCGGTTCCGAATCCTCCGGGAACGGCAGCGGTACCGCCTTTTGCGATTGGGAACATGGAATCAATGATACGCTGTCCGGTAATCAGCGGCTTGCTTGCTGCATAACGTTTCTCAGTCGGTCTTGGAACACGGATCGGCCATTTCTGTGCTAAAGTTAATTTTCGTTCTGTACCATCCGGTAACTGTATGGTAACGATTGGATCATTAATGGTATATTGTCCGTCTTTCGCAACATCTAAGATGGTGCCCTTCATATTAGGAGGAACCATAGATTTATGTGTGATAGCCGGAGTTTCCGGTACTTCTGCGATAATGGTGCCGCCGCATACGGTGTCGCCCGGTTTAACTGTGATATGTACGTCCCACAGTTTGGAAGTATCCAGAGAATCAACACTTACACCACGGTTGATATATTTACCGGAGTTTTTCGCGATCTCACTAAGGGGACGTTCAATACCATCAAAAATATTATTTAAGATACCCGGTGCAAGTGTTACGGAGATGGCATCGCCTGTTGCGATTACTTCTTCACCCGGTTTCATGCCGGTAGTTTCTTCATATACCTGTACGGTTGTGGTATCTGTTGTCAAGCTGATGACCTCACCAACTAATTTTTCTTTACCAACATAAACCATCTCAGCCATTTTGAAGCCGGTGTTGCCTTTTAAGTAGACAACAGGTCCGTTGATACCATAGATAATGCCTGTTCTAGTCATGGGTCATACCTCCGTCAAATGTAAATTCTGCCTTTGCCTCTTCCAATTTTGTTGCAAAGGAATTATCAATTAAAATATGCCGGTCGGCAAGAACTGCTCTTGTGCCGCCCATAAACGAATATTCGGATAAGGATACCTGTTCATTCGTTGCGGCGCCCAGACTTAACTGTTTGGAAGAGTCTGCAGGATCAATATAAATGATAACCTTTCCCTCTCCAGCAAGTTCTTTGATCTCATGAATCTGATTAACTAATAATTTGTCATAGGCGGGAGAAGACATATAATCCTCTAACATTGCCTTAACTTCTACAAAAAGCTTTTCTTTTAATTCATTATGCTTTTTGGTAATTTCCCTTTTTATCTGAAGCTGTTCCTTTGAAAGAGCCATATTGTTTGCTCGTTTTAAGCTTTCTGTCTCAGTTTTTATCTGAAGGGCAGCCTGCCGTTTTTTAGCAGTTACATGCTCGGTTTTGATTTTTTCAAGAGCAGTTTTATGTTCTGATATAATCTGAGTTGCCTGTTCTCTGGCATTTTCTAAGGAAGATTCTTCGAAATGTTTTAATTTTTCTTCGGTTGTCAAAATCTTCACCCTCTTTACAATTTTATTCCAATGGCTTCATTTACGTAAGAAGTGATAAAGTCCGGCTTACGTCCCGTACCATGCCTATCCGGTATTTCAATGATAAGTGGAAGTCTTCGGTTTAGCTTTACATCGTCAATTATTTCCGGAAATTCCCTGCCGAATTTCTCTGTCAGCAGGATGATGCCAATATCTTTATTGGCAACCGTGCGTTCCAGGGCTTCCCTCAATTCAGGTTTCTCATGAACTACGCATCCTTCCACTCCTGCTAGTCTCATACCGGTATAAGTATCTACATTATCACTGATTAGATACATCTTCATAGAATTATAATTTACCTAAGATCATGAAGGAGATGATCAGACCGTAGAGACACACACCTTCTGCAAGACCTACGAAGATCAGTGATTTACCAAGAATACTCTGGTCTTCACTAATTGCACCAAGGGCAGCACTAGCAGCACTAGCAACGGCAATACCACCACCGATACAAGATAATCCGGTAACTAAAGCAGCAGCCAGGTAACCAAGTCCTACGGATAAGCCTGGAAGAGCTTCACCTGTAGCTTCTGCAGCCATTGCTGTAGCTCCGTCGCCGCCGAATGCCAGGATAGCACCGAGAACCATAGTTCCAAAGAAGAAGAAGCAGTTGATGCCCAAAGAAGTTTTATATCTGCCTTTATTTCTCTCTCCGATTAAAAATGCTCCAAAAGGTACGATGATGCTGAGAACCAATGCAATTACTAATACGATTGATGTTAATGTTGTCATTATATTATCCTCCTAAAATAAAAAATGTTTTTATATTCAAAAAACTGCTTTGCAATTTTTGATTTAAATTTGATTGGCGTCTTTCTTAGGCGGCCTTATCTTTTTTTGAAAATGGTTTAAATTCTCGTCCGGTGCCCTTGTAGAAACGGCTGAACATTTCATAATATTCAAGACGCAGTACCTGGATACCAACGATCAAACCTTCCATACCACAAACGATCAGGTTACCGAGAATGATAACCAGCCAGTTGGGTGCACCGCCGTTTTCTGCGCCGGCAAGCATAAGTACAACTTCCATCATAGCTCCGTGGCTGACGGCAAATGCGCCGATACGGACGAAGGAAAGTGTATTTGAGAAGTAGCTTAAAAGCACTTCAAACATTTCAAATATGGTTTGAACAATAAACATTCCCTTTTCTTTTGGCAAAAAGTCAGCCTTTTTCTCAACCAGTTTGGAGAGAGGCTCTTTTAAAGCAATCAGAATTAGCGGAATGACAAACATAACGACTAATACGATACCTGCCGGTAAGGTGTTTCCTGTCATGAAAAGCACGATCACTGCCACGATTGCCCCGTAGAATACCAGTCCTGCAAGACCGTTTGTATCAAACCAGGTGTTTTCAGCATCTTTTGCTTTAATACCATTTATAATATGAAAGATCATTGTTACGATAATCAGGAACATACCAAAAGCAATTGCCACGATAAATACCGTATTTAAATTGCCGATAAAAGGTATCGTTGACATGTGGTTTACCGGACGAAGCCATATGGGCTCCAGAACATCTTCAAACCCGAATAAACTGCCGAACAGGAACCCGAATATCGTGGAAAAAAATCCGGCACAGCTGATGATCGCTGCCAGATCCAGTTTTTTGAAGCGGTACAATAAAAATCCGCCGATTAAAAGCAATAATCCCTGGCCTACATCTCCGAACATGGCGCCAAAGATAAAGGCGTAGGTAAGGCCTACAAATATCGTAGGGTCAATTTCGTTGTAAGCCGGAAGTCCATACATGCGTACAAACATTTCAAATGGCCGGAACAACTTAGGATTTTTCAATTTGGTAGGGGGAGAATTCACAATATTGTTATTATCATCCTCTACAATACAGTATAGATTTTCATCCTCCGAGATATCCTGTTGGAAAGATCTTGCATCTTCCTCTGACATCCATCCACATAAGATGTAGAATATCTGTTTTGATTCTTTCGTGCAGGCTGCAAGCTTGCGGACATCAAAGTTGGTGGACAATGCCTGTAACTTCGCCTGTGCCAGAAGCAGCAGTTCCTTGTGTTCGGTAAGGGCACGGCTGATCTCTTCATTACAAGCGGTAATCTCCCTGCTGTACTTATCAATGTCTGCCTTAAGGTCATCATATGCCTCTTTTGGTGTTCCGGCATATTCATCCGGAAGATAAATACGTTCGAAATGCATGGAAGAGTAAACCGCATCTATTTTGGATGCCTGGGAAGCAGGTACAAAGTAGACGCCCCACACATAATCTTCATCGGTGTGGCATTTGTAGAATACGGTATCGAAATCATCGTAGACGTATCTCTCTAATTTCGTATAGTAATCATGAGCGATTTTACCAAAGCGGTACTTAATAAATTTAAATTCCAATACGGCATGTATGTTGTACTGAAATTCTAAGAATGGCTCGATTTTCTGAATGGAAGCTCGTAAGGATTCTCTTTTGGCATCCAGTTCATTTCGCTTCGTTCGGATATCTCCGATTTTGGTATCCAGTTCATTTACAACATCCAGTGCTTTTTCCAGCGTGATATGTTTGGTTGTAGTAAAATGCGGATCTTTTACAAGCTCAGCATATTCATTTGCTTTCAGGAGCCATTCACGATATGGATTAATTTCCATAAATGGCCTTAAATGTTCCACTGTTTTTAAATCAGATAAGGCGTTCTCCAAATGAATTTCATATTTGGACAAGTATTCGTTTACCACGCGGTCGATATCCGCCTTGGGACCCGTAATACTTAAAAATTTCATTTTGACAATCACAAGTTACACCTCCTCTGCTTTAAAGAATATAGTCTAGTGTCTCGTTTGGATCGATGCCGTAACGGACACACTCTAAAGCCGTTGTAAGTTTGTCAATTTCATGCTCTTTCTCATAGAGATAGGAGATGATGGTTGCTACGGAATATGGGTCTTTTTCAGCGTTTCCCCTCTGAACCTTCATACGTATTTTATTGTACATGGGTTCAATTGTTTTTACGCCATAGCCTTCATAATGCTTTCCATAATAAGTCTTCTTAAGAGCGGTATCGAATTCATCCATTGTGGGTGCTTCTACCAGTTCATGGATATCTGCCTTTTTCAGTTTATACTGAACAGGGATCAGTAATGCATAAATCTGAGGACCTGACATGTTATAGTATTTCTTAGAACGGAAAATCCATTCTATATTAAGTAAGTCCATCTTAGTACCATAGGCTGCGGTTACACTTTTTAATGCATCCTTCTTTAAAAGTTTGTCTTTCTCTTTCCAGAATTTCCGGAAATAGAACAAATCCAATGCCATGCCGTAATCCCAAAGCGTGGGGTTCGGAACATTGGACAGCCTGTTCAGACAATCGTAGAACATGCTTCCTTTTAAATTTGTAACCAGCTCTTCCAGGGTGGTACAATTTGATAATTTGGTGATGTCAATGTCAGAGTGCTTTTCGAAGAAATCTTTAAAAATCGTTAAATCCAGTTCCAGGCCACGGCGGTCGAATACCATTCTCAGACAACTCTTCAATATAGCGACTTCATATCGCTTGAAATACATATCCAGGAATTTACGCTGATACACGGTGGCAAAACGGTAGATTTTCTGGAAATCCACATATACGGCATTCTGCAGTATTTTTTCAATGTCGTTACGATGCAGAGACGCTTCATCCGCGTGCGCAAACAAATCGTGATAACCGGGATGCTTCTTTATAAAGCTAAGGGCATCGGTGACAGTTGCCATAGAAGCCAGTTCACGGTAGTCATCCTCTGTAAACAGACGGCTTCTGATTGCACGTATTTTGGTGGTGGTCCCGCTGTAAGCTAACAGGTTTCCCATATGATTACCCCTCTACTAGTTTTTTTAATACCTCGGCAGCTAATTTTTTGTGGTTTACGTTATAATCAGCTTCCAGATTTGTTACCAAACGCTGAGTCTCAGTCTTTAACTTGGCAAGGTCTTTTTCCATTTCCTTTTGAAGATCTGCTTGCAGCTGCTTGAGCTTTTGTTCGGTATCTGCATCTACTTCGGCATCATATTTCTGTAATTCATCATGAAGTTCATCGTCCAGCTCTTTTTTCTGAGCGTTTGCTTCATCGATAATCCTGACAGATGCTGCCTCGATTTCAGATAATCGGTTCACAACCATATCCATAATTCATGCCCTCCTATCTATTCATTATTCATTATATAATCATACACCATTTTCAAAAAAAATCTATAATAAAATTACCAAAATTAAAAAAAATATAATTTATTTTTTGTATATTATTAAGTTTTGTGTTACAATCATTCTTGGCTATACAGTAAAAGTGCTTCTTAGAAGGCTTGCCAACTGTGAAATGTTTACAAAAGACTATTTTGAAAACTTCAGAAAAAAATAATAATATAAGGAGAAGCATGAATTTCATGCAGAGAAATTATGAGATTGAGAAATATTCCTAGAGCAGATGAAATTATAGCAAAAAGCAGTTATGTAATCCAAGATGGTAAAACGGTGAGAGGCGCATGGAAACAAGCATTTGGCAATGATCACCCGATTCATATAGAAGTTGGAATGGGGAAAGGAAGGTTTATTACCCAGTTGGCGTTCGATCATCCTGAAATAAATTATGTGGGAATCGAAAGGTATTCCAGTGTTCTTCTCAGAGCATTAGAAAAAAGAGAAACTATGACTGAACTTCAGAATTTATTTTTCCTGTGTATAGATGCCAGAGAACTGCCGGAAATCTTTGGTGAAAATGAAGTGGAACGCATCTATTTAAATTTCTCGGATCCCTGGCCGAAGGACCGGCATGCAAAGAGAAGACTCCCATCCAGAGAGTTTTTAAGCCGTTATGACAAAATTCTGGTGCCGGAAGGAACGGTGGAATTTAAAACAGATAACAGAGGGCTGTTTGATTTTGCTTTAGAAGAAGTGGAACCTGCGGGCTGGAAACTGAACGCATGTACGTTTGATCTCCATCATGATGCAGATTTGTCACAGGGAAATGTTATGACGGAATACGAAGAAAAGTTCTCGGCGCTTGGCAACCCCATTCACAAGATGATTGTTTCCAGAGAAAAGTAAAATTGCGCACAGGATGGCAGAACCCGGAATATAATATAGTAAATGCGTATGATGGGTGAGAAAGCATGATTAAAAATAAAAGCCTGAAACAAAAAGTGGAGAGGTTCTTCAATGATAAAACAACAATGGACCGCCAGTTACTGGCAATTAAGAAGTCTGTTGATGAGGTAAGCAGTAAATTAAAGGGTGAGGATAAAAAGAAGGGGTAATCTGCCGTTTGGCGGATTACCCCTTCTTATACTCGTATGATGATCATTACCTTTATTCTATATTAAAGTCATGGCTGTTCTGAAAGTTCCTTTTTTCAAGGCGGTATTGCAGAAAACGATTCAGCAGATACCGCAATACAGCGATGACAGGAACGCCCAGGAACATACCCAGAACACCTGCAATACTTCCGCCTATGGTTATGGCGAAGATAATCCACAGTGGTTTCAGACCGGTAGAATCACCAAGTATCTTGGGACCCAGGATCAAACCGTCAAACTGCTGCAGTACCAGAATCAGGATGGCGAAGATCAGGGCTTTAATCGGACTTACCAATAACATGATCAACACACCCGGCACGGCACCGATAAACGGTCCGAAATAAGGAATCATGTTGGTTACGCCCACAATGGCACTGATCAGAACCGCGTAGGGCAGCTGGCAAAGGCTCATAATTACAAAGCAGAGCAGACCGATGATCAGGGAGTCTATCGCCTTACCAATTATAAAACTGCTGAATAACTGGTTACAGGTTTTCAGCGTATCAATTGTTGAACGGATATGCTTAACCGGTACAAATGCATAAATAATTCCCTTTATGGAATTTAGCAGCGGTTTCTTGTCTGATAGCATATAAATCGAAACGATAATTGCAATTACCACATTTAAGATCCATTGTAAAATAGAAACGGAAACGGTATATAGTGCCGGAACCAGATTTGTAGCAAAATCTTTTATATAGGTAATGAAATTTGGAATGGCATCATTAATCGCCTTTCTGATTACCTCCACATCTAAATTCGGGAAATGTTCCTCCAGGTTATCAAAGAAATGGTACACATTATCAACCGTTGTGGGAACGTAATTTACTAATTCCGTTATACTTTCTACGATCTGCGGCATTACAAAGAGCAGTGTGACAATAATCAGTCCCAAAAGCAGAATGTATGTAGTAGCAATGGATAATCCCTTGCATACCGACTTGTTGTTAATCCTGCAGATCTTGTGGTAAAACTCATATACCCTTTTAACCGCCGGATTTAAGATGAATGCGATTAATGCTCCGATGAAAAAAGGCATGAGAATGTTTGTGACATCCTTCAAAAATTTTAAGGTACCATCCAGTGAGACAAAGATCTTGACGATAATAGCGCCAAAAAATATAACTGCAATAGCATAAACACATATGGTAAAATAGCGGTTGCTGGCATGAAACTTTCTGTTAGGGTTTTCGGGATCATAAGGTTCATGAGGTAAATTACAATTACAATCGCTTTTAGTTGAGGTACCCTTTCTGTTCCCCGGTTCTACCGGATGAGTTTGGTCATCTTTCGGGGATTCTTGCGTTATAAATTCATCTAAACCCGCATCTTTTTCCCCATCCTGATCTGCCGAAGCGGCAATATCATCGGTTTTCTTTCTGTGCTTCCTTCTTAGCAGTGTATGTCTGTTGTATTCCTGTGAAGCTTGATGCTTTGTTGACTTTTCATTGTCCATATTAACTGTGCACCTCAAATTTCTTTAATAATTTCTATAAAAAAATTGTCGCTTTACGCGTATTTTTCCCTAGTTTATATTCATTATAAATGGTTTACAGAAATCATTCAAGGGAATACAAAAAAATATTTCTTATATTTTTATAAAAAAATACTTGCAATTCCTGAAATTATATAATATAATATCCCTTGCGTTGAGGAATTACCTCAACATAAACAAAATATAGACAAGCGCTTTTAGCTCAGCTGGTAGAGCACCTGACTCTTAATCAGGGTGTC
>NZ_JAWYAJ010000250.1:0-32054 GCF_034124845.1 Robinsoniella sp. | reverse complement strand
CCCTGGATTTGGGAATGTGTGCAGTTGGAGATGAAGCGGAGGGAGCGGTATCTGGAAGAGCATAATATTACACGGTTTTCCCAGAACACGGAGGCGAATCCATTTTCCAGCAAGATTATCTGTGGGGAATGTAACAGGGCTTTTGCGAGGAAGGGCTGGCGGACACCAAATGGGGATAGGAAGGTGTGGCAGTGCAGTGAGCGGTATAAGGTGAAAGGTGTGCTGGGATGTGGGAATCGGCACATTTATGATGAGACGTTGATCGAGATCTACCTGATGGCGTGGAATGGGCTTCTGGAGTGCCGGGAGATGCTGGTGCCGGAATGGGAGAGGAAGATGCAGGGTGTGAATTTGCTAGAGAGGTTCCGGGCAATGGATTTTATGGAGATTACGAAGGATGCACGGCCGATAAAAGAACTGGATATTGATTTGATGCTACGGACGGTGGATTATATTAAGATGTTTGAGGAGGGAATGGTAGTGACGGTGTTCTTGGATGGAACGGGAATTGAATGGAAAAATTGAAAAAGAACAGACAGGGTTTACAAAGAGAATGGCATTCAGTGAATCCTGTCACTTTTTGACTGCAGACATAGAAAAAGAAAAGGGATTATGGTATACTAACTGAAAAGCCAATTGGATAATACTCGGGAGGAAATAATGGGAACAATTATTGATGGAAGATATGAAATAAAGAAGAAATTACCGGAAGGAAATATGTCTACAGTCTACTTGTGTAACGATATACTGGCAGAGAGTGGTGGCATAGTTGCGCTAAAAGTATTCAATAAAATTATTAATGGTTCAATTAGTGAATTACAAAATAAAATTTTTTATCGAGAGGTTGAGTCTTTAGAGAGGGCTGAACATCCTAATGTTGTAAAAATAGAAAATAAGGGATTTGATAAAAAACTAAATAGCTTTTATATTGTGTTAGAATATATTAGTGGAAACAATTTAGACCAGTTATTTGATGTTGTTATAAACTGGGAGTTTGAAGACAAAATTAAAATTGCGAGTCAAATAGTTGATGCAGTAGGGTATCTTCACCAAAAGAATATTGTTCATAGAGATTTAAAACCATCCAATATTATTATAGACGATGAAAATAGGGTAAAAATTATTGATTTTGGTGTTAGCAAAATTAAAGATACATTTTACAGTGAATATACTGTTGTTAATTTTGCAACACCTAAATATGCTGCCCCTGAGCAATTAGCTGGAAAAGAAGTTACAATTCAAAGTGATATATATTCATTGGGCAAAATTTTTTACGAAGTTTTTTCAGGTGAAAATTTAAAGCAAGATGAAAAAATTCAGTTGGATAAAATTCCTTCAAAATTTCGTGGAATTGTAACTGGTATGATAGAAGAAGATATTAGAAAACGATACAAAAATTTGTTCGATGTAAAGAAAGATATTGAAAAAATTGGAACAGAGGATTTACAGAAAAAGACTCTTGTAATAAAAGCAACTCAAAAGATAGCGGACAAAATGTATAGTGAAGGTTATATATCTAGAAAAGAGGTTGCACTTGCGATTGCAAATATTAATAAAGATATGGAAGGAAAAGTATATCTTTGCAAAAGAAGAAATTCCAATTCATACATGTTGATTGGTAAGCAATTAGCGCTGGTATGTTGTATTGATAAGGCGAACATAAAACGATTAAGCGCAGTAGATGTGTGGTTTTATGATGCATCATATATGGAAATGTTACGCGAACAGAGTTTGGAAATTCCATATAAAGTCAAGCTATGTTCAAACAGTATACAATGTGCAAATAATGAAATTGATGCAAATGATTTACTTGAAGAAGGAAAAGAATTTTTTAATGCAAGAGACAATAAAAAGAATGAGGATATAATTTCTCGTGACATTACAAATAAGTGGAGAGAAATTCTTAAGTTACAACGAGAAAACTTGGAAGAAGCAAAAAATATACTAAAATATAAAAAATATACATATAACGAGAATGATGATTATATGGTGGTTGAATTAGATGATGAACATGGTGAAATACAGTTTACCCATGATGATTTATTGAGTATGACAGATAGATTTAATTTTAACAAGTCTTTTTCTGTAGGATATATGCAAGAACTTAGAGACAATGAACTTCGCATAACCTTGTCTGCAAATGCACATCTAAATAGAATTGCTCCAACAGGAGAAATATCTATTGATAAATTGATGATTGAAAGTGCGTTAAACCGGCAAGAGAGAGCTTTGCGAATGGTTCAATATGGAGAGATTGCTAATCCCAAAATTAGTGAAATTATTTATAATCCAGCCTTGGCTAAGAACAGAAATGATGTGCTAATCAGTGAAGGAGATTGTGTCTCAAAATATATTGATGAACCTAAATTGAGAAGTTTGGAAGGGGCTTTAGGAGCAGAGGATTTATATTTGTTACAAGGACCACCTGGAACTGGTAAGACAACCTTTATAAGTGAATTGGTGTATCAAATTTTAAAAAGAGATTCGAGGAGTAAGATATTAATTGCTTCTCAGTCAAATGTTGCTGTTGACAATTCTCTAAGTAAAATAAAAGAATTACTGCCTGATGTATCAATGATTCGAGTTGGAATTAGAGAAAAGTTTTCTGAAAGTATAATTGAGTACACATTTGAAAACTTTTGTAAGTCTTGGGGAAATGAAGTTATTCAAAAATGTACAGATGCATTAGAAGCATATAAGAAAAAGTCAGGCATAGATCAAACGATTTTTGAAAAAAATAGTATAATAACTGAAATTGAAGACTTGATTGAGAAACTCAGTATTTGGAATGAAGAAAAGCAGGATATTCAAAATGAAAAAGTGGATATTGATGAGCAAATTGAAAAATGGTCTGCAATGAATTCCAAACTAGAGAATATTATATTGGAAATTGCTAAAGAGAGAGAAAAGCCAGTTGAGGATTCCATATCAAAAATACTTGAAGATTTCACTGAAAATGTGCAATTGATAAGTATATACTATTCTGAAATTATAGAAAAAGTGGGAGAATTATCTTATAAGAAAATAGATATAGATAAAAAATTAAGAGAAATAGTAGATAAGATTAGAACTGGGGAAAAAGATATTAGCGATTGGCAGAATCTTCTTGGAATTAGTAATGCTAGTGAATATGCAAAAACAAAGAATAAAATTCAAGAAGAATTGAAAGAGAATCAGAAAAAGTACAATCAATTATCTCGGATTGAAAACATTTGTAAAGAGTGGCAGCAGAGGGTAAAAGCAGGGAATGACTTATATCAAGAGTGCTTAACAGATGTGTGTATTGTTGGAGCCACCTGTCTTGGAATTACAAATTTAAGTTCGAAGTCAGATTTAAAATTTAACTGGGTTATTATTGATGAAGCAGGAAAGGCAACACCCCCAGAAATTTTAGTTCCAATTGGATTAGGAGAAAAGATTATATTGGTAGGAGATCATAAACAGTTGCCACCGGTTGTCGATTCGGCATTAGATAAAGAAAGTTTAAAAGAGTTGGAAATTACGAAGGAAGAGTTGGAAGAGAGCTTATTTGAATATTTAGAAGAAAGAATCAGTCCTTCCTGTAAAAATATTTTAAATGAGCAATATAGAATGCACCCTGTTATAGGGGAAATGGTAAGCCAGATGTTCTATCAGGATGAAAAGTTGATTTCTAAAACTAAAGCAGAAGAAAAAACAGTTGAAACAGAATTATGGGGAAAGAAGGCTATAGTCTGGCTTTCGACAAACAAAAAAAAGACGGCGAAGGAAGAAGCGGTTAGCAAGTCTCAACATAAAACTTATAGAAACGTGTGTGAGAGTGAAGTTATTTTCGAATATTTGTTAAAACTTGAAAATGATTTTAAAAAACGAGGTATAAAAAAAGAAGTAGGAATCATTGCAGGGTATAGAGCACAAAGAGATTATCTTAACAGGGTGCTAGACAGTAGATACCACGCAGCCTTTTCCAATATAAAAGTAGAAATAAATACGGTAGATGCTTTTCAAGGGCGTGAAACAGACATTATATTCTATAGTGTGGTTCGGAGTAATGATGAAGGCGATATCGGATTTTTAAGTGATGTAAGAAGATTGAATGTGGCATTCTCTAGAGCTAGAGAGCTGTTGATAATTGTGGGAAACCATACGGCAGTAACCAAAAGACCAACAGTTTATAATAATCCGAATCCTTTTTATGAGGTAGTGCAATATATTTATGAACACGAAGAGTATTGTTGTTTAAGAGAGGTATAATCATGACTATTGAAGAATTAGCACAAAAGAATGCGAATGCTGTCGCTGGATATGATTTGGTTAAATACTTTGAGGCAGCATGTCCAGTATATAAAGTAGAGTTGCAATTTACAATGCAAAAGAAAAAACCATTATCAGTATTACAAGAGTTTATCCTCAAATTTTTAAAAGAAAATGTAACAAGTACAGAAAATATTTGTGCATTTTTAGGAGTGAATCAAGATGTAATTTTTAATGCAATTGCTGAACTGAGAGCTAATGACCTATTGACAATAGATATTTATAAAGCTAATTTGAAACTTACAGATAAAGGAAGAAAAGTATTAGAGAAGGCATCTGTAATTGTACCAGAAGAATTGACGTTTTCCATAATGATGGATGGAATGACAGGAGATGTGTTTATTGACACAAAGCGATATTTTAAAGGTAATGAATTACGAGATAACACAATGGTGCCATTAAAAAGTGCTCTTGAAAGACCAACTATTGAAGATATGACATATGAAAAATTGAATAATGCAATAAAGCAATACCGTATTTCAAATGGCAAAAATAGTTTTTTTGACGGTGATTTATTATCTATTAATAGGGTGGAAAAAGTTTATACAGAATACAAAAAAATGTATATTCTTGTTTACTATAACTATGAAAAATCCACAATGGAATTAAGAGCATTTGAAAAATCTACAAGACGTCAAGAATATGAAACAATTATCCTTAGAATGGAAAATGATAATTTGCACCAAATAAATCTTGATAAAAAGACTACTATTGATGAATTGGAGGAACGCCCATTATTAAACAGTTTACCTAAAGAGATAATTGAGGAAGCAGAGGAGTATGAAAATAAAAAGGGTGATTATCAAAAGCAAATTGATGTATTAAAAACTCAGATTATAGATTATAACGAGCAAATCGAAAGTGAAGTGGTTTCAGAAAAGGAGAAAATAACCGCAACACAACAAGTAAGAATACTAAAAAAACAGTTGGAAGATTTGCAGAGTGAACAAGAAAGCGCAAACAGAATTTTAAATACATATGATCATAGGCCGTTATTGATACAAGCTTTAAAAGAGGCAAATAATCAAGTGATTATAGTGTCCCCATGGATAAAACGTTCAGGAGTAAATAATGAGGTTATTTTGCTGATTGAGAAGGCATTACAAAGGAAGGTTCAAGTTATTATTGGTTATGGAATTAGTGAAGAACAGGATTCTGATCCTAAGATTGTGAAAAGATTAGAAAATATACAAAAAAAAGAATTTGGAAAATATTTAACAATGGTTAGTTTAAATAATACACACGAGAAAGTTTTAATATGTGATAATGATTTTCTTGTCATTACGAGTTTTAATTGGCTATCTTTTAGAGGAGACCCCAAATTTGGCTTTCGGCAAGAAACAGGCTACTATACGGAAATAAAAGAAGGCATAAAGGCAATGAAAGAAAATCTTAGCGAACGCATGGCAATAAAATTGTGTTGATCATATTTACAAGGAAACAAAAAGTTTGAAAGCAGTACAAGGAAGCAATAATTTTGCAGCAGGAGGATACGGAAGAAGTTGTGAAGTTGCTGTTTGCTGGGAAGAAAATGCCTAAGGTTTCTAAATGGATGAGAGAATTGCTTGGTGAGTGAAGTGTAAATTTCTGTTTTGTCGTACAAAATGTTGGTGGGGTAAATTACTCCCCCAAAGGGGTGAAAAACTGCTGAAAGGGGTAAACCGGAGAAATAGGACAATCCCAGGCAAAACTCTGTAACATCAGAGACGATACTTTTGCCGTGTACTATAAAAGACAACTTTCACCGCATGTGGAAACGGTAGTTCTGATGTCTAAGGTCAGGTAAATAAGTGTGAAAAAGGCCTGATTTCAGGTCTTTTTTGCTATTGGAGATATGAAAACATTCAATCCAAGGTCTAAACATAACGCTCTGAGGAAACAGGGCGATAGGCACTTAGCGAAAAAAGTGTGTATTGTTTAGACGCGGATTTAGATGTCGGTCATTGAGACAGTGATTTAGATGTCAGAGAGAGTTTAGGCCGTGGATGGGATATTGTGGGAAGGAGAAAATTACAATGGAATCAAAATGCATTTATTGTGGAAAAGACCACAGTTTATCAGAATCAGATATAATTCCTGATGCATTGACAAATGCGCGAATTTTGAATAGGAATGTATGCGGAATTGAACATAACAATAGATTCAGTGATATGTTTGAAAGCAAGGTAATAGACGCTTTAGCATTTATCACTAACGAACTTGATATTAAATCAAGTAAAGGAAAAAAATATGCATCGTATGATGCTGTTATTACTGTTGAGGGTACCGATTATAACTTAAAACTTCACGGAGATAATGAAATATTCAATGGTAGAGTTATAAAATCATCAGATAATACTCATTTGATTAGTTCCTATGATAAAACTGTTAAAATTGCAAAAGATGAAAGTAAGGTTCATCCGTTAGACATCAATGCAATTGAGATAGAAAAAAAGATTAAAATTAATAATGAAATTTTCTTTGATAGTGCGATGCACAGAATGCTTTCAAAAATTGCTTTTGAATGGTACTGCTCAAAAAATAATATTTCTGGGTATTATAATGAGTTTAAAGATATAGTTGATTTTATAACTACAGGAAATGGTACAAACCCAGTAAGCATAATCCAAGAAGAGGAAATCTATAAAATGATTGACCAGCAGGTTAATCTAGGGAGCCATACTCTTTTGGCCTTTGAAAAGGGGGATGGTGAAATAGATGTAGTTATTTCACTATTTGGATTGTTGATATACAGAGTAGTTGTTACTAAAAATAAACCCAGCATTTGTAATAATAACTTTTTATATGTGGAATTAAGAACGGATTCTCTTAGAAAAGAGCTTGTGCATCATTCAATTGAAGAGGCACAGCAGAAATTCGTTGAGATGCTAGCTCCAGAAAAGTTTATGAAAGCAGGAGTAGTAAATGGAGTGTCTATAATGGTACCAAAAGTTATGGAGCCAGTTTCTAATGTTGACTTGTATCCACTATTATTCAATTTAACTAAGTATTTCATATCTGTTGGCAAAGATGCAATAGGCCCTAATGCTAAAGTAAATGCATTGTTTTTAAATCAATTGAAAAACATAACGCAGTCATCCACATTACAAAAAAAATCAATAAAAAGATTTGTGAATGAAACATTCTATGAAGGACATGAAAAAATAAGGTTAAATACGCAATCAAGTAATAAAAAAGCAACGGTACTGTTCTACTCTATTTATTTAATTGGAATGAGTGAAGAAGAAAGATTAGATGATAAGATTTTGCAGGAAATCTTAAATGAAGGCTTATCATGCTCAGCTAATGCAGAGGTTGTTGTAGATGATGAAATGGAAAAAAATCTTAAAAGTATAATGATGGCAGATGAAGGTTATTCAGATGTGCTTGAGAAAGGTGCAGCAAAAGTGATAAATTGGCAGAATTAATTCAAGCTGCCATCACTGGTTATATTCCAGTGGTGGGGAGCCGTTCTATTTCTATGAGAATTATTCTTCGATATCAACACTCACACCGGACTTGAATCCTACCGCAAAGTGGTCATCAAAGACGGTGATTTTCTGCAGCATCCTGCGGACAAGGCTTTCATCAAATACGGTAATCTCGCTGGGCTGGGATTTCAGAAGGTCGCATAGCTCTGTGATTCGGTCCAGCCGTTCATCCTGGATGTGCTATCGGTTTCTGATTTTGCTTTCAGTTCCGGAAGCTGGAAAATCTCCTCGGTGATCGAATCGTAATCATCCCGGTTATTGGCTTATTGCAGGAGTTCTTTTTGCAGCTCCACCGAATTGGCGTCAATGTCATCCATGGAAGCGCTGACATCATTACGGATGACTGTAGCGATGTTCTCTTGTAGCATTTTCATGTAGCCGCTTTTGTCCA
Source organism: Robinsoniella sp. (assembly GCF_034124845.1). NCBI lineage: Bacteria > Bacillati > Bacillota > Clostridia > Lachnospirales > Lachnospiraceae > Robinsoniella > Robinsoniella sp. The sequence goes on along the minus strand of NZ_JAWYAJ010000250.1, from coordinate 23,900 downwards.
GATTCATTTCATTGATGGCCTTCAGAATAATAGACTGTAATAGCTGCTCATTGACTGTTCTGGCCCGGAATGCGACGCCGGTGTTCTGCAGGCGGCTTTCACAGCGCCATACGATAGATTTGCAACCCCGATTGTTTCAGTGGATACGTCGGAACATTTCCTTGCACTCGCCGCAGAAGATAAGCTGGGAGAAGCAGTGGTTACTGCTGAAGCTGTGCTTGCATCCATTGGATCTGGTATGCACCACTCGTCTGCGCACCAGTTCTTCCTGCACCTGTATGAAAATTTCCTTTGGAATAATCGCTTCATGGTTACCTTCCACGTAGTATTGTGGGACGGTGCCGTTTTCTTGATTCTGGTTTTGCTGAGGAAGTCGGTGGTGTAGGTCTTTTCCAGCAGGTCGTCACCGATATATTTCCAGTTTCGCAGAATCTTGTTGATGGTGCTCGTCCACCACTTGGTCTTTCCAGCGCCGGTGAGAATACCGTCAGCCATAAGCCCGGCGGCAATTTTGTCCATGCTGTAGCCTTCCATGTATTCCCGGTAGATACGCTTGACAGTTTCCTACTGCTCCGGGTCGATAACAAGGTTACCATCCGCGTCTTTGGTGTAGCCGAGGAAGCGATTATGATTGATTTGAACATGTCCTTGCTGGTAGCGGTATTGCAAGTCCAGTTTGATGTTCTGGCTCGTGGACTGACTTTCCTGCTGGGCCAGCGATGCCATAATGGTAAGGAGCACTTCGCCTTTGGTATCCATTGTATTGATGGAATCTTTCTCAAAGAAGATGGGCACGTTCATCGCAAGCAGGCGTCTGACCAATTCCAAGCAATCCGTCGTATTTCTGGAGAAGCGGCTTAGTGACTTTGTGATGACCATATCGACTTGATGATTCTCGCAATCTGTCATAAGGCTAAGAAGGGCTGTTCTTTTCTCCTTTTTTTTGCCGGTGATTCCTTCATCGTAGTAAATACCGGCAAGCTCCCAGTCACTTCTGGAATTGATGTAATTTTCAAAATACGTCTTTTGTGTATCCAGATCCGCTCTAACTTGGCAGCATGTCATTATTCCAACCGGGCGTATCAGGAATATAACCTCATCTATTACGATGGCGGTGATCCGATGAATTTTAAGAATTATCTGGATTCTATCGGAAACCTAACCAAAGGGATTGATGATGAAAAGTATTAAGCTGTCATCAATAAAGTGAATTTAGACCACTGGTTCCGTCTCCGTGAGAGTGGCTCCCGTTCTCCGTGAGACTGGTACCAAAAGTACGTACAGATGGCATCCATCCGCTGGAATCTACAACAGTTATCGTATGAATATCACGAGCATTGACACAGAGCATGACATTTTCATGCGTGAAGTATATGGATTAGATAAAACATTACGCGAGTAAACTAGCCCTAACGGTATCCGTTAATCCGGACCGACGTTTTCCATCCCGCCTGATTGGAGGTGTAATCGCACAGGAATTTTCAAACACGGCTGCGTCAGCGGCTTGTGTTTATGTGAGTACTTGCTATTGGACGTTTACCTATGAGAGGAGAAGATCAGCATGGATAATGATATAAACAGATTAGCCGACCTTCTTGCTAATCTCATAGAAACGTATGCAGAGCAGTTAGATATTGAAATCTACCAGACCCGTCAAGACCAACAGATGATTAATTTGTGGGTCCGTTTTTGACTTGTTTTTAAGACGTTGAAATGTTAAAATAATGACATATGAATCATGTCCAAACTTTTTTAGGAGACAATAAGTAGATAAAGGAAGGCGGTGGCAGAATGCCTTATATCGCATATAGAGATGTCGCAAAGACTCGTAAAATTAAAGCAAAGGATACAACCATTGCAGACAATACGTGTACATTTTATTGTAAAACGCATGGTTGCAATGCTCGTATGACTCTAGTAAATGGTGCTGATGCAGAAAGAGCATATTTTCGGAGGATTCCAAGCGGAGCACAACATATAAGCGTTTTTTGTTCTGCGGATGGTTCATTTGATCCAACAAACTATGAGGAGAAAAAGTTTGACTTCAATGCTCTTTTTGCAAACCTAAAGAATGCTTCTAGTGAATCAAATAGACCCAGTAAAACGACAGGTATAGCTGTAACAGGGGGCGGTGGAAAAAAAGCAATATCTACTGTACAACAGATATATCTTATGTGCCGCAAATATGAATTATATAATGGATATTGCACAGATGATATTCTGGCTGATGAAAGAAACTTTGCAAAAAACGAAGGTGGAATTGTTGGACGGAAAATTGTCCAATGTACTCCTTACCACAAGTTTAAGGACGAGTTTTCATATAGAATGAATTATCCATCATTCCCTTATCCAAATGGAAAACATATTAAATTGAACTTTGCTACAGAAGAACTGTTTTGGCATTTTTATAAAAAATTCAAATCTACAAATCATAAAGAACTGGTTATCGTGCTAGGAGAATGGACGATACCAACAGAAGTAAATAATACATATATGTCGGAGTGTACTGTTTATAAAAAACGACAAGTACACTTCTTAAAGTTTGATGGGGGCAATAATGGCAAATAAAAAGATTAATTATATATGTATACGAGAGTTTCGACATCTATGCAAGTAGATGGATATTCTTTTGATGCACAAAAGAACGAATTAGGAAATCGCAGAAGCCTTTGATTATGATATTGTTGGCGAATATGAAGATGTAGGTAAATCAGGAAAATCGATTGAAGGCAGAGCGGAATTTAAAAAGATGATGGAAGACATTGAATCAAATAGAGGTGGTGTATCATACATCTTGATTTTTAAGCTTAGTCGCTTTGGTCACAATGCGGCTGACGTTTTAGGCAGTCTTCAACTCATGTAAGATTATGGTGTGAATTTGATTTGCTTAGAAGATGGAAATGATTCAATTAAAGATGCAGGAAAACTAAAGATTTCTGTATTGTCCGCAGTATTTGGAATTGAGCTTAAAATACTTTGATTTAAACTCTAAAGAAAAAAGACAGAAAGTACGTGAAGGAGGATGGCTTGGAGGATTTTCGTCTTATGGGGCGGTTAGAAAATTATGTACAATTTCAAATAAAAAAAGCAATTAATATTGCAAAGGAACGTGGTTATGTACCTAAGATGATGAGTGATAAAAAAGAGTTTAAAGAGGTATTTAAAGAATGGAGTGTTTACACTTATACGAAGTTACTATCTGAACAGATTTTTTTCCACTTAATGCAAGTGATAACAAAAAGATTTTGTATGCTTCCTCCCCATGGGGTGAAGCTTTCATAACTAAAATAGAGTAACACTTGCATTCAAGTTTTGGTTTGGCAAGAAATAGTACTGCTATAGTGGAGCTAGTGTTGTCTATTGATAACACATTTCTAGTAAAGAAGATAGGGTCTCTAGCAGGGAGTGAAAAGATGCAAGAGAATGTTTCTGCACTAAAGATACAATTAGATGTAGCAAAAAAACGGCTGTGCTATTAGATTTTTTAAGTGCAACTTGAATATCTTCTGCAGACCGGATGTCATCATTGCAGATGAGACAACAGATCAACTTGATGTTGATAAAGAATTATAAAACAAAAGTAATGCCCTTGATTTGTTCCTAAGAATAGTCAAGGGCATTTCCCTGCTCCCTGTAAAATAAAACTATTAAAGGTATAAATTGACAATAGATTTCAATGAATGATATAATTATTCCAAATATACAATTTTCTATTTTACATTACTAATAATGAAAGAGGAAGTGGCCTATGAGAAAGAGAAAATTACTGGCATTTGCAATGGTTTTTATCATGATGTTTAATTTAGTATCTTGCAGCAATGCCGGTGCCGGAGAAAAAACAGACCAGGAGAAAACAGAGCAGACAGAACAGGTAAAGACAAATCAAACAGAACAGGGTGAAACAGATCAAGCAGGTCAGGCGAATGCAGACCAGGAGAAAGCCGGTGTATTCCCTGGCACCACGGAAGAAGATACCGCTGTTCTGGATATTACGGCTGAACCCATTGAGATGAATTCATTGCTTGCTTATGATTCCATTGGTATGAGCATATTGGCACAATGTATGTCTGGTATTGCAAGGCTTGACAAAGATGACCAGCCGGTGGCTGACCTGGCTGAAAAATGGGATATCAGTGAAGATAATACGAAATATGTTATTTATTTAAAGCAGGATGCAAAGTGGTCTAACGGGGATCCGGTTACCGCAAAGGATTTTTATTTTTCCTGGGTAACTCAGATGAAACCGGAGACGGGGGCAATGATGGCTTCATTTTTATATGAGAACATAAAAAATGGAGAAGCTTTTTATAATGGAGAGGTTGATGAATCGGAGCTTGGAATTAAAGTAATAGACAATTATACATTGGAGATTGAATGGTCACATCCTATGACAGATGGCCTGTTTCTTTTGGCTCTGTCCATGTATTATCCTATGAATCAGAAGGCTTATGAAGAAATCGGAGCTGCTGAATATGGAAAAGATGCGGATAAGATGGTTACCAACGGAGCATACAGGCTGACGGAATGGACTCACGATGACCATATGATGCTGGAGAAGTCGGAGGATTATCACAATGCGTCCAATATTAAGATTCCGAAAGTAAAGCTGGTTATGATTGGAGATACCAATACCAGGCTGAATGCATTTATAACCGGAGAAATTGATCTGTGTAATATATACAGTGAACAGATTGGACAGGTGAAAGACAAAGATGAAAAGGCAATTCGCAGCTATATTGACGGAGGGTCCTGGTATCTGGGCTTCAATTTGAAGAATGAATACCTGGCAAATAAAAATCTGAGGAAAGCGCTGGCTTATTCTATCGATACGCAGAGTCTTCTGGATAATGTAATTGCAGATGGTTCTGTTGCAGCAGATGGCCTCGTACCGGGGTCGATTGCCGGTGCAGGAGAGGAAAGTTACGTAAGCGTCCGTGGCAGCCTGTTCGCTTATGATCTGGAAAAAGCAAAAGAATGTATGGAACTTGCCCTGGAGGAATTGAAAATATCAGCAGCCGACATTAAGCTGACACTGGATGTTGCGGATACGTCTTACAGCCAGAATCAGGCGGCATATATCCAGCAGCAGTGGAAGACGAATCTTGGTATAGATGTGACCGTGAATGCACAGGCATGGAAATCGCTTCAGGAAGCCTAAGAAAACGGTGATTTTAATATCAGTATTGAGGCTAACGGGCCTAATGAGAATACGGCTATGACATTTCTGAAATACTTTGCAAGCGATAATCCCAATAACATCGGAAAATACAATAATCCGGATTATGACAAGCTTCTGGCAGACGCAAATGTGCAAAGTGATCCTGAGAAAAAGCAGGAACTGATGATCCAGGCTGAGAAGTTATTGCTGGAGGAGATGGCAATGGGACCGCTGTATTTTACCTGCACGACATATGCGGTGTCAGACAAGCTGGAGGGTCTGGTACGCACGCCATTCCAGTATTTTAACGTATGTGAGGGTGCATCCATTAATGCCGGATAAGGCAGAGAACAGAGGTAAAGATAATGTGTTTTCAAGCCCGATATATTGCAAAAAGAATGATCTATGCTTTTATTACCGTAATGGTACTGACAACAATAACATTTATATTAATGCATATGCTTCCCGGGAGCCCATTCTCGGGAAACAAAGCAATCAGACCGGCTATCCAGGCAGCCCTTACAGCAAAGTACGGGCTGGACAAGCCGGTCTTTGAACAATATATGATTTATATGGGAAATGTATGCACCGGAGACCTTGGGAACTCATTGGTAAGCGGCAGGCAGGTCACCGATATTATTGCAGGGGCATTTCCGGTGTCTCTGGAACTGGGAATCCGTTCCCTGATCTTTGCAGTTCTGATTGGATTATTGCTGGGCGTTCTGGCAGCGGTTAAACGGGGGAAAGCCTGGGATACCGGAATTATGATAATCGCCCTGCTGGGGGTTTCGGTACCGTCTTTTATCCTGGGGGCATTGCTGCAGTATTTTTTGGGAGTAAAACTGTATGAGGTCACCGGAATGCATGTATTTGACATCATTGGCTGGAAAGGGGAAAGCAGTAAGCTGCTGCCTTCTTTTGCACTGGCATTTGGTACGATTGCAGTGGTCAGCCGGCTGATGCGTTCCAGTATGCTGGAAGTGCTGGAAAAGGATTATATTACCACTGCCAGAATGAAAGGGCTGAGTAAAAAGCAAATTATTTTCAGCCATTGCCTTAGGAATGCAATTATGCCTGTGATTACGGTACTTGGTCCCATGACCGCTGTATTGTTTACGGGAACATTTGCCATTGAAAATGTTTTTTCCATTCCGGGACTGGGAAAGTATTTTGTGGATTCGGTCCGGTCAAATGATTATCCGGTTATTGTGGGAACAACATTATTTTTTGGTATTTTTCTGGTGCTTTGCAATTTAATTGTGGATATCATTCACAGTCTCGTGGATCCGAGAATTAAGCTGGGAGGTGTTGATGGTGAAGGATGAAAAGGGAAGGATACCGGCTGAGTATTTTGAAGGGGTACCGCAAAATGAACCGAAGCTGAAAGCGGAGAACCCACATCCGGCTATCAGCTATGGCAGGGAGACATTAATGCTTTTCCTGGGCAGTCCATCCACTGCTTTTTTCCTGATTCTTCTATTGGCGATGGTTTTGGGTGCGGTGCTGATCCCGATTCTCAGTCCGTTTGATTATGCTTCACAGAACGTGGCTTTTGCGAATCAGCCATTTTTCAGCAGAGATCCGGTGAATGGATTGCTTCATTTATTTGGCACCGATCATTTGGGGCGGGATATCTTCGTCAGGCTCTGGTATGGTGCCAGAATTTCCCTGACAGTGGCAGGTGCCGTGGCATTGATTGACTGTGTAGTGGGGGTTACATACGGCAGTATCTCCGGTTACATGGGGGGAGCTGCTGATAATATCATGATGCGTCTTCTGGAAGTAGTAAGCGGCATTCCCTATATGGTAATTGTACTGCTGTTGATGGCAATTCTGCCAAGAGGAATCGGATCTTTGATTGTTGCCTATTCCCTGGTGGGATGGACGGGCATGGCGAGGCTTGTCAGAGGACAGGTATTATCGCTGAAAAATCAGGAATTTGTGGTGGCAGCAAAAATAATGGGAGCCGGAGCAGGTCGGATTATTTTTATGCATCTGCTCCCGAATATGTTGGGCATTATTATCGTAAATGCTACACTTGATATACCAGGTATTATTTTTACGGAAGCATTTTTATCGATGCTTGGCATGGGAGTTGCCCCGCCGTATCCTTCACTGGGAGTCATGGCAAATGAGGGAGTTGGTGTGTTTCAGACATATCCCATGCAGTTAGCAGTGCCTGCAATCTATATCTGCCTGCTTATGCTGGCATTCAATCTTCTGGGAGACAGGCTGCAGGATGTTCTGGATCCTAAGATAAGGAGAAAAATCAATTATGGACGAAGTGCTGAAAATAAAAGATCTGAAAGTGTCCTTTAAACAGCGGTATGGGAGTCTGGAAGCGGTACGGGGAGTGTCCCTGTCGATTCGCAAAGGAGAAATTCTGGCGCTGGTTGGAGAGAGCGGATGCGGGAAAAGTGTAACTGCAAGATCTGTTTTAAAACTCAATGACGTTTCCGGCGCGCAGATGTCGGCAGAAGAACTCTGGCTTGGAGGAAGAGATATTCTGACCGCATCTGAGAAAGAAATGCTTGCAATACGGGGAAAACTGGCTGGTATGATTTTTCAGGATCCCCTGACGTTTTTAAATCCTACCATGAAGGTTGGAAAACAAGTGACGGAAACTCTGCGCAGACATGGGAAAAAAACTGCTGCTGAGTGTAAGGCAGAAGCGGTCAGGCTGTTGGAAATGGTTCAGATACCGGAAGCATCCATACGTGCTAAGCAGTATCCCCATCAGTTTTCAGGGGGCATGCGTCAGAGAGCCATGATTGCAATGGCTTTGGCATGCAGACCGGCACTGCTGATCGCAGATGAACCAACTACGGCACTGGATCCAACTATTCAAAAGCAGATTCTGGCGTTACTTAAAAATATGCAGGCAGAGCAGCAGACTTCTGTATTGATGATCACTCATGATCTGAGTGTGGTGGCGAATGCTGCCGATAAAGTGGCAGTTATGTACGCCGGGAAGATCGTAGAGGAATGCCAGGTGGGAAGGCTGTTTGAAAAACCGGCACATCCCTATACAAAAGGCTTGATAGACAGTTTGCCAACCCTGGAAAAAGAAAAGGAACTGCGGGCAATTAAGGGAGCACCGCCGGACCTGGCAATGCTGCCAAAAGGATGTGCATTTGCCCCCCGCTGTGATTTCTGCATGAAGATATGCCGCCTGGAAGAGCCGACCGAAACTCAGATAGAGGAAGGACATAAGACATCCTGCTGGCTTTATCACCGGGATAACCCCAAAGGAGGAAATTTATAATGGAACCATTACTTCAGCTGGAACATGTCTCCAAGGGCTTTACGATAATGGGCAAACAAAGAATACAGGCACTGGAGGATGTGAATCTGCTTGTGATGAAAGGAGAGACCCTTGGTATTGTGGGGGAATCCGGCTGCGGAAAATCTACCCTTGCCAGAGTGATTATGGGGGTTTATCCCAAAATAGAAGGAAGCCTGTATTTCCATGGTGAAAAACTTGATTTAAGACGGAGAAAACACCGTCTGGCTTTTGCCAGAAAAGTACAAATGGTCTTTCAGGATCCATATTCTTCGCTGAATCCCCGCATCACGGTGGGTGATATTGTGGCGGAAAATATGGTGATACAGAATAAATTAACCAAAAAAGAGAGAGAGGCCAGGGTCTTTGAGCTCCTGGAATCAGTTGGACTGCAGAAAACCCATGCCGGACGATTTCCCAATGAATTTTCCGGCGGGCAGAGACAGCGCATCGGAATTGCACGTGCGTTGGCATTAAATCCAGAACTGTTGATATGCGATGAGCCGGTTGCCGCATTGGATGTGTCAATTCAGAGCCAGATTATGAACCTGCTGAAAGGTCTGGGAAAAGAGACGGGTTTAACGTATATTTTTATTGCCCATGATATGAATATGGTACATTATCTGTCAGACCGTGTGGCGGTCATGTATCTGGGACATATAATGGAGATCGGGAGAACAAAAGAAATATATACCACACCGCTGCATCCTTATACCAGACTTCTGCTGGAGTCGGTATTATCGATAGAATCCCGTGAACAGCCCATAAGCGGAAAACGGGCTGAGGCTGATGAGATACCTTTATCTGCAGGACCAGTTAAGGGATGTCCATTTGCAGGACGCTGTAAGTTTGCAGAGGAACGGTGCATGAATGAGAAACCTGCATTAGAGGAAATTTCCGACGGGCATCTGGCTGCCTGCCACTATGCAGACCAAAATCGATAAAAGAGGCCAATTGAATGACAGGATATTTAAATAACGGCATGAGAGAGATCATGTCCAGAATTTTGGAAGTTCGTTATACGGATTTGGAAGAAGAAAAGAGGCTGTGCCAGGAACTTCTGGACAGGTCAGTAAAACAGGAAGACATCTACGGGACAGCATTTGCATGGACTTACCTGGGAGATTATTATATTGCAGTATATGATGAAGAGAACGCTGGAAAATGCCTGTTGGAAGCGCAAAACCTGATTCCGGAAGAATCTGACTGGGACGATCTTCAATTGCGGTTCTACAGTCTGTTTGGGATCTATCACGATATGCGTGCGGATGAAGAAAATTCGATCGAATATTACCTGAAAGCCATTACCGTGGCGGAACGTTTGAATGATGTAGCAGGAGAATGCATAATACTTAACAACCTTGCATTTGCATTTCAGCGCCATCGATGTTATGAAGAGGCACTGAATTATTATATGAAAGCATACCACCTGCTGTCTTCTGAACAGGAGGAAAACCCGGTACGCATCTCTATACTGGGAAATCTGGCAGAAGTATTATTACTTATGAACCGGTATGAGGAAGCATCAAAATATATTGAGGAGTGTGACCATACAGGTTCGGATTCCCCGCAGAAAAAGGTACTGGGATATAAGAACTGGTGTCTCTACTATGCTGCTGCCGGTGAAAAGGAAAAAGCTGCTGCATATGCAGAACGAATACTTAAAAATAGGGAAGTCATCGATGAAGAAATGCTGTCCGCATTTGCAACCTATTATACGCTGTCCCAGAAAATGATGGATTTGGGAATTGCCCATTATGCAAAGTGTTTTCTAATGGCAATGAAGGAGACCAGTGTGGAAGACGGAGTGGATCAGATGCAGGTTCTGGAGGATACAACAATCCGTTATGAACTGCTGTTTGAACCCGTTTCCAAACATGCAGAAGCCTATCACAGATATTATGAGAAAAATCAGCGGTTTCGGACTAAGGTTAACAATATTATTGTAAATGCCATGAAATCAAAAATTCATTTAGACCAGTTGGTGCAGCAGACGGAAATCATGCAGTCGGAGCAGGAAACTTTAGAGCGGGAAGTGAATTTGGATGAATTAACGGGTGTATACAGCCGCAGATATCTAGAAGCTTTATTGCGGGACAAAACAAATGAAAACGCCAGGAAAAAGATGGCAATTATTATTCTGGACGTAGATTACTTTAAGGAATATAATGATTATTATGGACACCTGAAAGGAGATACTGCGCTGCGGGAGATTGCCCGTTGTCTTTTAGATAACAGACAGGAAGGAATTTCTTCATGCCGCTATGGAGGAGACGAATTTGTATGTGTTTGTGAAGGCTTAGGGGTGGAGGCGGTTGAATCATTTATAAAATCCATCAGAGAAAGTCTTCATCTAAAAGCATTGCCACATGAAAAGTCTCATTGCAGCGATGAAGTGACCCTTTCGATTGGCTATGCGGCAGATGAAGAGAAAGCCCAGGTTGAGATGCATTTATTATTTCAACTTGCTGACCAGGCGCTGTATCAGAGTAAGCGTTCCGGCCGCAATACATATTCCAGAAAAAGAGTAGATATGATATGAGAAGAAAAACGAAATTAAATTCTTATCAAACGAAACTGATGGAAAGAATTCTGGAGGTTCGGTATACGGATTTAGAAGAAGAACGGCAGCTTTGCAAAAGGCTGCTGGATGTGTCAGAAGCGGAGCAGTATACCTATGGATGTGCCTTTGCAAATGTATATCTGGTGGACAGCCACCTGGCTTTAGGCGAGTATTCCAGCTGTAGTTTTTATTTGCTTCGGGCAAGTACGTTATGCAAAGAGTATGGTTTTGAAGACCTGATGCTGGTACTGTGTAACTGTGCCGGGCTCTGCTATCAGAAGCTGAATGATGACCAGGCTGCACTGTCTTACTTTTTAGAGGGTAAGAAACTGGCTGAAAAACTGGGAGATATGAGTATGGCTGGAAAGCTGTATAATAATATCGGATATTCATTTGCCAGCAGAGAGGACTGGGATACATCCAGAACATATTTCCAACTGGCATATACGACTATTGAGCATAACCTGGTGGATGAAAATATTGAAGGTGCAGTCTGCTATCTTACTAATTTAGCGGAAGCATGCATACATCTGGGAGATGCCGGGGGTGCCAGAAAAGCGTTGGAGAATTGTGATGCACTGTGTGATGACGGAGTGTACAGCCTTATCCGGTCAGCGTGCAGCTGGTGTGCTTATTATGCCATGACTGGAGAGCGCAGGAAATGTGCTGACAAAGTGGACAAAGTCATAGCAGAAGGACTGCCCCATGTGGAAGACCAGTTTTTTGTCTGCGATATGGCAGAGGGTATGTGTGCAAGCATGCTGAAAATCGGGGACAGGGAACGATGTAAAAAACTGCTGGATATCCTGCAGGGATCCGAATATGACGTTTCCTTATCCTTAATGTACCGTGTTCAGCTTCTTAAAATACAATATTACCAGAAGTACCAGGAAGCAGAGGAGCTTGGACAGGCATATCAGGATTATTATAAAATTGTCAGGAAGATTGCAGCGATCGAAGATGAGATGCGTTCCCAGAGTATGCTTTCTAAGATTCAGATCCATGAGGCTTCCATGGAGCATAAGCAGATGCTTCAGCAGAGAAAGGTGTTGGAAAATGCCAGCCAGCTTGATGAACTGACGGGATTGTACAACAGACGATCATTTAATAAACTGGTGACCAAGATGACCCACGGGGAGAATCTGAAGACCCTGGGCTATATTATGCTGGATGTTGATTATTTTAAACAGTATAATGACTACTATGGTCATTTCCAGGGAGATGTGGTTTTACGAAAGGCAGCGCAGATTTTGTCACATAATGTTAAGGCAGGAATCTATATCAGCCGTTACGGCGGAGATGAATTCGTCTGTCTGTGTGTAAATATGAAAGATCAGGAAGTAAAAGCTTATATCGAACAGGTAACGGAAGAGTTAAAACGGGAGCGGATTCAGCATGAGAAGCATCCTGATTCTGATATCCTTACGGTATCCATCGGATACTGTAATGAGACTTTCCGCACCGGCATAGAACCTGATGAATTGCTGAATATGGCGGATCAGGCACTGTATACGGTAAAAGCGAATGGAAGAAATGGTTGTGCCAGAAAGCAATACGGGATAGACTGAGAAATGATGATAAATTTAGTCTGATAATTTAAAGATGAAAATATTCTGGCACAAAAATAACCATCCTGCATATCATGGCAGGAGGGTGAATTTATGACCAATACATGCCAGTTAAGCAATAATACAAAAGCATATATAGACCAATACCGCTGCATATTCGAAAATATGGTTCAGAAGATGTCAGCGGCGAAACTTACGGAGAGCATTTCAGGCAGTTTCATAACACAGATGATACCCCATCACTATGCAGCCATTGCTATGTCAGAAAACCTGCTGAGGTATACAACCAATATTCCATTACAAAATATAGCAATGAATATCATCACATCCCAGCAGAAAAGCATTGAGAATATGACAGCGGTATATCCGGAGTGTCAGTGCTGCATGAATTATCCGGAAGAATTAAGCTGCTACAAGCAGAATAATGAACATATCCTGCAGAATATGTTTTATGAGATGAAGACAGCAGCAGTCGATAACAATATCGATGCTAATTTTATGCGTGAAATGATACCCCATCACAAAGGTGCGGTCTACATGTCCGAAAATGCACTGCAATTCCCAATTTGTTCCTCGCTGATTCCCTTATTAGATGCCATCGTAACATCCCAAAGGGAGGGCATCCGGAAAATGCAGAATCTGCTTCGCAAAGAAATAAATTGTAATTAAAAGAAAAGGGTTTTGCCGGAAAGTGAGAACAATCCGGCAAAACCCTTTTTCAGCAGGATGTGAAGATTCTGTTATAGCTGATTATTATTCTGATAGACTGTTTTTGCAAAATATAGTAAACTGTATGCATTCAGGTTTTTAAATTAATCAAATCATTTCATGGAGGTTAACATCATACATCTATTATTTTTATGCAGCCAAAACAAAAGAAGAAGTCTGACGGCTGAAAAGGGGGTGAAAAAATATGTGTGAAGAATGTTACAGTGAAAACAACCGGGTAACCCCTTTGTTAAATCCTCTGGAGTGCCTGGAAAATCATACACAATATATCTGTGGATCATGCGGACGCTGCATTTGCATAGAACACGATGAAAAGAGAGGTGTGCAAAGGTGGAATTTTCCCTTTAAATCATCAGATATTGCAAAACTGTATTTAAGAACTGCTGATTACACCAGGAAAAAGGCTTGTGGAATCTATGAACTAAAAAATGAAAAGGGACGCGTTTCATATAAAATATTTGCTGATATAGAAGATTTGCAATTGTTTCTAAAGAAAAATAAGGACAAAGTATGTGAAAAAATGGCTCCGGTTTACAGTGCCGGGGAGTTCCGGGAATATCCGTATACTCAAATAGAAAAATTAACACAGCAAGAAATAGAGCGATATATGTCTGAACGGTCATTGTAAAACGGCCCTGTCTTGTTTCTTTTTATAAAATCCCCAAAGAAAGTCGACACATAACAATCCGTATGTTATCATAATAATAGTATGATCAATAGGAACGGAGGCAGTTATGAGGAAGGAAGATATATGCAGTAAGGCCAGTCTGTTGATTCAACAGTTGATGGAGAGTTATGTTTCCGGGGATCAGATAAAGATTGAAAAAATGTTTGAATATCTTTCTCCAGACATCTTGGTGATTGGAACGGGCAAACACGAGTTTTATAAAGGTATGGAAGCGTTGATCAGCGGTCTCAAAAAGGATCAGGAGGAAGCACAGGGGATTGACTTTATTATCACAAGTGAGTGGTATGAAGCGAAATTGGTCAGTGAGGATGTCTGTATTGTATATGGGGAATTTGAAGCCTGTGAATCCAATGTTCAGGGTAAACAGGTAATTATTAATATGGATACCAGGATAACTTCTGTGGTACACGCTGAGCCGGACGGCAGATTAATTATAGACAGCCTGCATCATTCTGTTCCTTATGCCTATCAGCAGGAAGGGGAGTATTATCCCAAAACTTTTGCGAGTAAGGCAGAAGAAGCCATGCGGCGCAGTGCAGTGCTGGAAAAAGATATCCAGCTGGATTCTATGACCGGACTTTTTAACCGCAAGTATACCGAAAAGCACATTGCCAGACTGCTGGCGGAAGAGAAGACAGAGGGGCTGTTGCTTTTGCTTGATCTGGATGAGTTTAAAAGAGTTAACGATCAAAAAGGGCACCAGGCAGGAGATGCGCTTATTAAGCGCACGGCAGCTGTTCTGGCTGAACATGCAGGGACTTCAGGGATTGCTGGAAGGGTTGGAGGAGATGAGTTCATGCTGTTTCTAAAGGGGATTCGAAGCAGAGATGAAGGGGCTCAGATTGCTTCTGAACTGATAGAACAGGTGGGCAGAATATTTAACGGACTGGGGATGGAACAAAGCTGTTCCATTGGTATTGCAACCGTTGACAATGGGGAACTGTTATTTGCAGAAGCATACAGGATGGCAGATATAGCCTTGTATCAGGCAAAAGAAGCCGGGAGAGGGACATACTTCTGGTATGAAAACCACTGACAAAAAGGTGAAACCTTAAAGGTATTTATCAGATTAAGAAAAGAGAGGCAGACAATGGATAATCAGGAACAAAAACATAAACGTCGTGTAAGATATAAAGGGACTCATCCTAAAACATATAAGGAAAAATATAAGGAACTTCAGCCGGAAAAATATCCTGAGACAGTTGCTAAAGTAATTCAGAAGGGAAGTACGCCTGTGGGGATGCACATTTCTATTTGTGTAAAGGAAATACTGGATTTCTTGCAGATTAAACCGGGTCAGACCGGGTTAGATGCTACACTTGGATATGGTGGACATACTTTGGAGATGATGAAATGTCTGGAATCCCGGGGGCATATGTATGCTCTGGATGTTGATCCCATTGAAATTGTGAAAACAAGAGAACGTCTGGAGAACCTGGGATTTGGACCAGACATATTGACCATTTTGCAGATGAATTTTGCTGATATTGATCTGGTAGCTGAGAAAGCTGGTACTTTTGACTTTGTATTGGCGGATTTAGGCGTTTCTTCCATGCAGATAGATAATCCCGACAGGGGATTTTCTTATAAAAAAGAAGGCCCTTTAGATCTTCGTTTAAACCCGGAAAAAGGCATATCTGCAGCAGAACGCTTAAGAACTATTAGCAGGGAAGAATTGGTGGGAATGCTGCTTGATAATGCGGATGAACCTTATGCAGAAGAAATTTCCAATGCAGTAATTGCTGAACGTAAGCGAGGAAAAGCTATTGATACAACAACAAAACTCCAGCAGATTATTGGAAATGCACTGGAGTTTGTTCCTGCTGTTGAACGAAAAGAAGCAGTTAAGAAATCTTGTCAAAGGACTTTTCAGGCATTGAGAATCGATGTAAACAGTGAGTTTGAAGTGCTTTATCAATTCCTTGAGAAGCTCCCTAATGTACTGTCAAAAGGCGGACGGGCAGCTATACTGACCTTCCATTCCGGAGAGGACAGACTTGTTAAAAAGTCATTTAAGCAACTGTTCCGGGCAGGCGTTTACAGTGAAATTGCAACAGAAGTTATCCGGCCGTCTGCGGAAGAATGCAATCTGAACAGTCGTGCGAGATCTACAAAAATGCGTTGGGCAATTAAGGCATAATAAGGTGACACAAGCATAATTAAGGTGAGATGCATAATTTTGTGATATATGCATATTTTAGGTCATTAAAATGAATCTTGAATAGATTTAAACTAAATCATATTGTAGTTCTGTTC
This sequence comes from Robinsoniella sp., assembly GCF_034124845.1. Taxonomy (NCBI): domain Bacteria; kingdom Bacillati; phylum Bacillota; class Clostridia; order Lachnospirales; family Lachnospiraceae; genus Robinsoniella; species Robinsoniella sp. Next base: position 7,655 of record NZ_JAWYAJ010000250.1, on the reverse strand, counting down.
TGATCAGGAATTACAGTTTCTTTAATGGATTTACAGGTTCTGAAAGGACTTCCCGGATGCGGGGGATCATGTTTTTTGTATACTGATAACCTGCTTCCATACAGGCTGTCATGTATTCAAAGGTTAACAATCCAGCTTCAGCCGGAAGAGTTGGCTTCAGCAGCAGCAGCTCTTTTTGCGACAGGCAATCCTTCAGATCTCTGCTCATGATGGAGAACGCATGCAGGGATACTTCAAAAATAGAATTATTTGGCGGCTTTTTATAATCATCGCCCAGATCAACGGCGATGATTCTTTTTTCATCGGCGGCTGCCAGTAAATCGACGGGAAGATTATTCGTTACGCCGCCGTCAACCAACTGTAAGGTTTCCAGTTTTCTGGGCTGAAAAATTGCCGGAACGGAGGAACTTGCCATCATGATTTCACAAAGTTTTCCGGAGTGTTTCCAAAGGACATGCTCCAATGGATAAGTCCAGGCAAAGTTGGTAAATACGATGGTATCTCCGCTTTCAATATCAACTGCAGGAATCACTGTCTTTATATTGATATCTGATAATGATTGATTGCGGGTGAGCTCACACAGATACTCGGCAAGTTTATTTCCCTTTAACAACCCGGTGAGGGTTACTGTTTTTTTGCATATCATTTGAGGTAATAGTTTCAGAATATTCTTATAATCCGGATCCAGATAGGACAAACCGCGGCGGGAGAGATGTGTAACCACATTACACATTTCCGGGATACTCATTCCGGAGGCAAATAGTCCGGCGACAATACTCCCGGCGCTGGTTCCGGCAATGGATGATGGAAGAAGGTGTTCTTCATCCAGCGCTTTCAGCACGCCTACATGTGCCGCTCCTCTTGTGCCGCCTCCGGCCAATGCTAATCCATATTTCATGAAGCAACCTCCAAATACAAGGGTGTGGTATAATGTATGAGCGGGATGAGGATTATATGACCGTAAGATATAGTGGCTTGAGTCCTTAGTGTGCCATGATGGGATTTTAGAAAGATGGATTAAGTTCAAATTTGGAATTGGTTAGGTTAATTTGAAAAGTTAGATGAAGCTTAGAAAACAAGTTAAGATTAAAAGTTGGATAAAGCTCAGAAGCTTGGCTAAATTTAGATGTTTATAAAGCTTAGGATGCAGCATAAAGATAAGAAACAGAATAATACTGTCAGTTTGGAGGTATAAGGAAATGAGATTAAAGGTTTTGGTTGATAACAATACTTATATTGACCAATATTATAAAGGGGAGCCTGGGGTTAGTTATTATATTGAGGATGGAGATAAGCACGTTTTATTTGACACCGGGTATTCTGATGTCTTGCTCACAAATGCGAGAGAGATGGGGATCAACCTGGATAAGCTGACGCATATTGTATTTTCTCACGGGCACAATGACCATACCAGAGGTTATAAATTTCTTGTGCAGCAGTATTCGTTACCGGATGTTAAAATTCTTGCACATCCCGATTGTTTCAAACCCAAAAGAGAAGGTGCAGAGGATATCGGGGCGCCGTTCTCTAATGAGGAAATGAAAAAAAACGGCAGCATGATATTGTCAAAGACTCCTGTCCGGTTAAGTGATAATCTGACTTTCCTGGGAGAAATCCCCTCTCTCAATGACTTTGAGGAGAGAGCTGACATTGGTGAACAATACAGCGGAGGAGTGTGGAAAGCGGATAAAGTAATGGATGATTCTGCTCTTGTGTATCAGTCCGGGATGGGGCTGTTTATTATTACCGGGTGTTCCCACAGCGGTATCTGCAATATCATTGAGTATAGTAAACAGATATGCAAGGATAACAGGATTCTGGGGGTACTGGGAGGATTTCACATATTTGATACGGATATGCGTTTCGAAAAAACCATAGAATACTTTATGGAAAATCAAATGGAAAAAATTTATCCCTGTCACTGTGTTTCCTTTCACGCCAGGGCAAAAATGAATGAATTACTTGAGGTTTACGAGGTTGGGGTAGGCTTAGAATTACTCTTATAAACTTAAATGTTAATTAAGACTTTACCGCAATCGCAGTAGGTGCAAAAAAATGCAGCATTAGAATGGATTGGTGAGAATGATAAAAATAGTACCGAATGCTATTTCGATGCTTAGAATCATGTTATCACTTTGGATGATACTTCTTCTGAAAGAGCCGGGAACAACGTTTTGGATTCTGTATGTTATCTGCGGTTTCAGTGATTTAACGGACGGATGGATTGCGAGGAGATACCGGGTGACCAGCAGATCAGGTGAAGTACTGGACAGTATCGGGGATGTGATGATGATTGGAACATCCGGATATTTGGTGCTTAAGTCTGTCATCATTCCGGGATGGCTATGGATATGTCTATTCATCATTGCCGGAATACGTATACTTAGTTTGTTTGTGGGGTATATCAGATTTGGTACCTGGGCAACTATTCATACGTATGCAAACAAAGCAGCCGGTCTGGTATTGTTTATCGGGCTTCCATTTTATGTTCTCTGGGAATGGAATTCCGCTGTGATATTGATATGTGTAATAGCAGCAGTTTCTGCTATAGAAGAATTGGCAATTCATTTGTCAGCAGATAAATTAAATCGAAATACGCCTGGAATATGGAGATAATTCTCATTCATTTTTTGGATGAGGGTTATCTTTTTAATTGTTGACAAAACATTGTTCTGTTGTTATAATGACCACAGAACAATGTTTTGTCAATGAGAAAGGAGGGCATTATGACCCGAATTGTAAAAGCGCCGGATGTAAGGCGGCAGGAACTGATCGGAATAGCCCTGAAACAATTTTTAGAAAATGGATATGAAAAGACGTCCATACGTTCAATTTTGAAAGAAGCGGATGGGGAAATAGGTATGTTTTATCACTATTTTGAATCCAAGAATGAGATATACGAAGCAGCTTTAGAACATTACAACGAAAAATATATTGCTAAAATGACGGAGCTTATCAACGCTCCCGGTTTGGGTTTTCATGAGAAGCTGAATCAAATCTTTACCCTGCTGCCAGGCTCTCTCAGCGAATACAGTCTGATGCATAGCGAAAAAGTGAATCCCGATATTATGACTATATTGCATGGAAGAACATTGTTAAAAATGGTTCCCTTGTTTGAACAGTTGATTCGGGAAGGGTTAGATGAGCATATTATAAATACACCTGTTCCCAACATTCATTTGCTGAGTCAATTTATACTTTTTGGTATAAGCGCAATTATACACGATAGTAAAGTGCGTACCATGGAAGAAAAATACAGCCATATCAGAGCGCTTCTGTCTAAAATACTGGATGGGGATATGGGAAAATCATAAAAGAATAAATAAGAAAGTAATAAATGGAAGAACAAATATAAAAGAACAAATTAATAATTTAATAAGAGGAGGTAATGTAATATGATGAATTTTCCGGTAGGATTTTATGATTTTCATAAAGACACAGCTTTTAATTTCCAACTGAACCGATTTTATTCATTCGGTTGCCTGAGCTATGATACAATTGCAGAAATAAGTAAGGAGTTAACGGATTTTGACAGCTGGTTCCAGTCCTTTAGCAGCAGAGTCGAGACATTTCACAACAATGGGGATTTGGTGGCTTCGGCAACATGCCTGCGCGCAGCTTTGTTTTTCATGCTGGACGATCATGGCGATGTGAATAAACAAATGCAAAAAACACAGCTCTATGAACAATGCATGAACGAATATCAGGCAGCTTATAAAGATGCCGGTCTGACATATGTCAATGTTCCTTTTGAATCCGGTTATTTTCCCGTTATATACAAGTGCCATACCAATGAAAGCAAAGGTGACATTGTCGTACACGGAGGATATGATTCTTTTATTCAGGAACTGATTCCACTTGTACAGTATATTTACTCCAATGGTTACAATGTTTACATATTTGAGGGATTTGGCCAGGGTGAGGTTTTAAACAGATGCGGTTTGAAAATGAAACCGGAATGGGAGATCTGCACAAAAGTAATTTTGGATTATTTTCGGTTAAAAGAAGTGACTTTAATTGGCATTTCTTTAGGTGGATATCTGGCGGCGCGTGCGGCAGCTTATGAGGACCGCATAAAAAGGGTGGTGCTGTACGATTTAATTTATGATTTTTATGGAGCGGTCTTAGTTAAAGCACCGGATGAACTTAAGAATCTGATTAATCATTTAATGGATATCCCGGATAGTCCACAGTGGAAAAGTATCGAAGCAATCATGCAAGCAAACCCGTTTTCCCTTTGGCTGTTTCAGCAAGGCCAGGAGGTTTTTGGCAATATCACAACCCTTTATGATTATTATAAATGCATTAAGAATTACAATACCATAGAAATATCGCCCTTGATACAGCAGGATGTATTGATTCTCGCAGGGGAGGAAGACATCTATACCGCTTATTTTGAACAACAGAGGAAGGCTCTGACAAATGCAAAATCAGTGAGCGGCAGGATTTTCACGAAAGAAGAAAATGCATCACATCACTGTCAGGTTGGGAATCTGCAATTAGCTATGGATTATATTTTAACCTGGATAGGCTCCAATTCTTAATGCAAAGAAGCAAGGCGTAATGAACCTTGCTTCTTTGTTTGTATAGATCATTGTGCCAACTGATCCAGCGACTTAAAGGTATAACCCATTTCTTCCCACTTGGTCAGGAGTTCATCCATAATGTCAGCATTCGTTTTCGAGGTGCTGTGCAGGAGAACAACGGCTCCCGGATGGATTCTGCCAAGGAGCTTTTTAAAGGCCTCTTCCTTAGTGGGCTGTTTATCCTGATACCAGTCAACATAAGCCAGGCTCCAGAAAAATGTTTTATATCCCAGTTCCTGGGCCATTTTTAAGTTGCTTTCACTGTATTTACCCTGTGGCGGACGGTAGAATTTTGTTAACGGCTGACCAACGGTGTCCTGATAGAGCTTCTCAAGGTCCTGTATTTCCTTGGAAAAGGACTCCATGGTTGACATTTTTGACATATCAGGGTGATGATAGGTGTGATTTCCCACAGTGTGGCCTTCTGCAACCATTCGTTTGACCAGATCAGGGCTGGTGGAAAGGAAGTTGCCCACAATAAAAAAGGTTGCCGGAGCATTATGTTTTTTCAGGGCATCTAAAATCGCGGATGTATTCCCATTTTCATACCCTGCGTCAAATGTCAGATACAGTACCTTCTCGGTGGTATCTTCTGCATAGTATGTATCGTATTTTTTCAGTTCTTCAAATGTTGCGTTTGCCACAGGCGGCTTTCCCTCTTCCTGGAAGCTGAGCCCCCAGTTTCCTTCCGCTGAGGACTGAATGGAGGTGCTGACGGTGCTGTCTACAATTCTGGCGGCAAAATGACCGGCCAGAAATGCTGCCACAAAAAGAAACGCGTATTTTGCCAGTTTTTTACAAAGTGCGTGGTTAATTTTAAACTTAATCATATACATTCCCAAAATCATTTTGTTCTATATATATTGGAGGAATACCGGAATCATGACTGTTTTGCTGAAATGGCTTGTTGCTGTGAAAAGGTGTTGAAGTGTTTACACTGCGGACAGATGAAAAATCTGTAAGATTTAATCGGTTATAGTTGATTTATAGGCGCAGGTAAGATATGCTAAAATAAATAGTTCATATTTTACAACGTGTAAGGGAGAATGTGCATGAAAAATGAAATTAAAAATATAATTCTGGATCTGGGGGCTGATGTCTGCGGGATTGCTGATGTGGAAAGATTCCATGAGGCGCCCAGTGGTTTTCATCCGGCTGATATTTACAAAGACTGCAAATCTGTGATTGTAGTAGGAATTGCATTACCCAAAGGTGTAATGGAAGTGGAACCAAGGCTGATCTATGGTCATTTTAATTATCAGTCTTCCGTACAAGTAGATGCACTGACATTCCGGGCGGCGAAGGAAATAGAAAAACGTTATGGCGGTATTGCAGTTCCCATACCTGCGGACAGCCCTTATGAGTATTGGGATAAGGACCGGATGGAAGGAAAAGGACTGATCTCCATGAAACATGCCGCAGTCGCAGCAGGACTTGGAACGCTGGGAAAGAGCAGCCTGTTTTTAAATAAAAAATATGGCACGCTTCTGACTCTGGGTGCCATCTTCACAAATATGGAACTGGAGGCAGATCCCCTGAGTGATCAGGTCTGTATAGAAGGCTGCAGTCTCTGCATCCGGAACTGTCCGGTACAGGCACTGGATGGAACGACTGCGGTTCAAAAGAAGTGCAGGCTGAATACATATGGAAAAACGGACAGAGGTTTTGATACAGTTGACTGCAATCTATGCAGGAAGGTCTGTCCCAGATGTTATGGTACCGGGAAATAACGTGCAAAGTTGAAAGGAGATGCTTATGAAAATAGCTGATGTCAGACAGAAGCAGAATCTAAGATATCTGCCCCTCCCCCCAAAGGAGGTCATCTACTGGAAAACAGGTGCATTATGCCGTCATTTTGGCATATGGAAAAACAGCCGGAAAGACGGTGCTTGGATAGCGAAGAAACTGTTCCGGCGTTTTGCCGAAATGTATCAGCTGCCAGTGAATTACGAAACGGTGGCAGGAAAAGCATATCTTTTACAAAATATTTATAAGGGGATTTTGGATATACCGAAACGTTTAAATGCGGGCGAAATTATTATGACACATCCTCTGAAATCATTGTCTGAGGAGGAAAACCGTATGCTGGCTGCTACAGTCAGCTGTATAAATTCGGAGGATTCTCTGGAAAAAACCTTAAAGTGGAGTATGAAAAGATACGGGATAGATACGGACAAGGCCAGAGTATTAAAATTCTTAGCAGAAAGCGTTATACTGGCTGGGGAGCAGATGATGCAGCAGAAAACCAAAAATAGTAACGTTGAATCTGCCCGGCATTCTGCCTGCAATTTCCCTAAGAAGCTGTCTGATTATATGGCGTTGCAGATACAGGAAATCTCCGCACTGAGCAGTGATACCATTAATCTGTCCAGCCCTGAGGTGATCCATGATATCCGGGTGGCTTTTCGAAAACTGCTGTCTCTGTCGATAATTTTTGAGAGATACATAAGTGACAGGTGGAAGCAGGAATGCATAATCAGGTTAAAGGAAAACCTCAAGATACTGGGCAGTCTGAGGGATCTGGATATAATGCAGGAAAAGACGGTGTATTTTTTGAAAAAAAGTGGATATAACATAAAAGATGTTCCTGTTTTGTGGAAAATGATTGAGCAGAACAGAGACAGCCGTTTAAGTGAAGTATCTAGTCATTGCAGTTCAGCCTCATATGAAGCGTTTGTAAGGGACATCGGGTCCTATCTAAAAACGGGCATATGCAGGCCGGTTCTGACAAAAGGAGGAAAAGTGATGGCGTTCCAGAGCAGGCAGGTTATGGAAGCAAGCCTCTTTCAGTGCGCTGCACAGTTAAAGGCCTATGATGAATGGATCCATGGACTGGCTGTCCCCGAACCGGTGCTGCACCAGATGCGGATTGCGTTTAAAAATATGCGATATGTTCTGGACTTTTTTCGGGAAGAGTCAGGAGTAAAAGGGCAGAAGCTTATGAATAGCTGCATCTGGTTCCAGACGGTAATCGGAGATCTGCATGACGAAACGGTATTGATAGGCAGTCTGCAGGAGCTGCTGCAAGAAATAAATGATTGCGATGCTGTATGGTGAAAATGTCTCCCC
>NZ_JAWYAJ010000249.1:493-19988 GCF_034124845.1 Robinsoniella sp. | reverse complement strand
GCCTGCATGAAGAAAGTGTGTGCAGTGCTGGATAAAAAGGCTAAACTGATCGAAGCAATTGCCTTTACCGGACAGATGTCAGGGTTCATGGGGGTGGATGAGAATTGGAATGATATCACCACCTGGTCCTGCTCTCTGGACAACCGGTATATGCCTTATGCAGAAAAACAGATGGAAAAATTACGGGATCCGTTTTTGTGCATTGGAGGTACGAACTTTCCTCAAATGGCACCTAAATACCAGTGGTTCAAAACGGAATACCCGGAAGAGAGCAAAAAAATTGCAAAGTACCTGATGATCAGCGGATATGTGATTGGTAAATTGGGAGATATCCCCATTGAAGATGCGGTTATAGACAGATCTTTTACCCAGTGGACCGGACTGGCGGATGTGCAAAATGACAGATGGTCCCAGGAAATCTGCCGGGAAATCGGACTGGATGAAAAGTACCTGCCAAGAATTGTAAACTCCAACCGCATTTGCGCACATTTAAATAAAGAAATGGCGGCAGCCACCGGATTAAAGCCCGGAATTGTGTTAGTATCCGGGGCGGGAGATAAGCCCGCGGGCTGTCTGGGGGCAGGAATCGTAAATTACGGTGATACGATATTTGAAGCGTCCTCTTATGGAGAGGTAAGCTGCTGCGTCAGCGAATACCGTCCGGACATGGATGAAAGACGTCTGGATGTGATACCCTCCGCAATACCGGGTGAATTTTATGCCACGCATTTTGCAGCTGGTTCCGGGATTACCTTAGACTGGTTTATGAATACCTTTGTAAAACATGGGGATATGGGGACGCTGGAAATATTCGCGGATATGGAACATAAAATGACCGCCATAGAGCCGGGATGCAACGGTCTGATGGGAATCGGACTGCTTGGGGGCAGTTCTATGCCGCTGGATGGTACCCTTCGCGGTATGTGGATGGGATTTGACTGGAGCCATTCCAGGGAACATTTTTATAAAGCCTTATTAGAGAGCTTTACATATGACTTTACCCTGTCCATGCAGCGGATAGAGGAGCTGTATCCGGAGTATAAAACGGATCACGTCAGGATCATTGGAGGAGGCGCCAAGTCTCCCGTATGGACCCAGATGTGTGCAGATGTCCAGGGAAAGCGGTATGAAGCTCTGAACCGTGAAGATGCTGCTATGTGGGGCGCTGCAATTCTGGCTGGAAATGCCATTGGAGTTTTTCCGGATTTAAAAGAAACCGCTTTAAATCACGTAAAGGTAAAACGTGAATTTCCGCCGGATCTTACAAAAAGAGAAGCGTATCTGCCTTATTTGCAGTTATATAAGGATTATATAGTGGAGCTCCATGGTTTCTATGAGCGGATTGGGAAATTGTCAAAATGAAAGACGTCATTCAGAGTTAATATAGAAGGAAGTTTGGAACAAAAAGCGTTCCAGGGGCATAAGTTTGAAAGAAAATCGCTTTCAAACTACTAATTAAGGAATAGCACAAGCCAGCTTGCGCTATTCAGGAGGTAAAAGTTTGGAAGAAAATTAAGACAAAGAAAGGAAGCCACGGTTTTATTCTTTCAAATAATTTTATGGTGGCAGTATTGCAGGTAAGCCTGCAATATGCAGTGGGTATAGATATGGCTAAGACAGTAAAAACAATGAAAGCATTGGTTGTTTACGGAAAGAATGATTATCGCCTGGAAGCAGATTATCCGGTACCGGATCTGAAGAAAGGGGAGGTACTGATCAAAGTGGAAGCCTGCGGCGTGTGTGCAAGCGACATTAAAAACTGGCATGGAGCACAAGGGTATTGGGGCGATGGTACCTCAGAGCCCTGGGTAAAGACGCCGTTTATTCCCGGACATGAATTTGTGGGGGAAGTTGTGGAAGTGGCAGAAGATTACCAGGGAAGTGCAAAAATCGGAGACCGGATTACCGGGGAACAGATCGTACCATGTAATGAATGTATGTTCTGCAAAACCGGACATTACTGGATGTGTGACAAAGCGGATATCTTCGGATTCCGTGCCCACGTTAATGGTGCCATGGCGGAGTATATGGTGCTGCCGGAAAAAACAAGAATCTATCAGATTCCAAAGGATCTGGAATTGGAAAAGGCAGTTTTAATCGAACCATACAGCTGTGCAAAACATGCAGTGGACCGGGCGGATATTTCCAATACCGATGTGGTTGTAATATCTGGCGTGGGAACTCTGGGACTGGCGATGGTCAATTATGCCAGGCTTCGAAGACCTAAGAAACTCATCGCAATTGATATGAAGGAAGACCGCCTTGAGATAGCCAAAAAATTTGGAGCGGATATCTGCCTGAATCCGGCGCAGTGTGATGTGGTAAAAGAGATTCAGAATATGACAAATGGTTATGGCTGTGATATTTATATAGAAGCAACGGGTCATCCCTCCAGTGTGCAGCAGGGACTGGATGCCATCCGAAAATTAGGCAGATTTATAGAATTCAGCGTATTTGGGCAAAAAGTAAGCGTTGACTGGTCTGTAATCGGAGATGGAAAAGAACTGGATATCCTGGGTGCCCATCTGGGACCGTACTGCTTTGATGTGGTTACGGAATGGATTGCAGACAATACCATTTATACGGACGGCGTGGTAACCCATACATTTTCATTGGATCAATGGCAGACTGCTTTTGAGCAGAATGCTAAAGGAGACGGATCCCTTAAGGTGGTTATAAAACCGTGATGATGGAGGAAGCAAAGATGATTACAGTTCAGGCAGAGCAGTTAAGCAAAGAGAATTTTGAAATATTCGGACAGTACCACAATATGTGTTCAGATGACGGCGCATGTTTCGGAGATCAGAATTTCACCTTTTACAGAGACAGCATCCGCATGGTTCCCCCGGTATCAGCACTGGCATTTTCAACCCTTCTGGTGGAAAGGTCGGTACATTTTATGGTTCCGGCACTGGAATATCACGACCATACAGCAGAAATCATGATGCCTATGGATGATGACACGGTACTGTGTCTCGCACCTGCGGGTAATACCGAAAGGCCGGATACAGAGGCATTACGGGCATTTTTAATACCCCGCGGCACTATGATCCATATTAATCCCGGTACCTGGCATTACATGCCCCAGCCCCTTTTTAAGAAAGAGGTTCATGTTCTGATCGTACTTCCGGAGCGCACTTACCACAATGACCTGACCGCGGTAAACTTTGAAGGGGATAACTTATTAACAGTTAAAACAGGAGGAGATCATGAAAGCGTTTGTTTATAACGGGGAGAAAAATTTCTGTATAGAGGACAGGGAAAAACCATCTGCATCAAAAGATTCAGCAGTGATTAAAATAGAAGCGGCATCTATTTGCGGAACAGATGTAAGGACCTTTGCCAATGGAAATCCCAAGATCAATCCGGGCAGGATTATCGGGCACGAGTGCTGCGGAACAATTGTGGAGATCGGTACAAATGTAAGCGGATTTTCCCTTGGAGACCGGGTTCAGATCGCTCCCGCTATCGGGTGCGGGGAATGCAGGCCCTGTCAAAAAGGCCACACAAATATGTGCGATCATCTGAGAACAATCGGTTTTGAATTTGACGGTGTATTCGCAGAGTACATGGAGATACCCGGAGATGCATTCAGACAGGGAAATGTGAATAAGGTGCCGGGGAATGTCACGCCAGATGAAGCGGCTCTGGCAGAACCAATGGCATGTGCCTTAAATGCACAGCAAATCTGTAATATCAGAGAAGGGGATACCGTAGCGGTATTTGGTTCCGGGTTCATTGGCTGTTCCCATGCAGAACTGGCATATGCGGCGGGGGCTGCTAAGGTTATGATGATGGAAGTTTCGGATTTTCGCATCCGTGAGGCGCGGGAATTAATACCCGAGATTATTGTGATCAATTCCAGGACAGAAAACTGCTATGACCGGATTATGGAAGAAACAGACGGCAACGGGGCAGATGTGGTCATCACGGCATGTTCTGTTGGGATGGTTCATACGGATGCGCTGAAAATAGCTGCAAAACACGGACGAATCAGCCTGTTTGGAGGAATACCGGGAGATGGGAAGGGATTTTTGGACTCAAACGATATCCATTACAAAGAACTGGGAGTTTTTGGCGTACATGCTTCTACCAGCAGCCAGAACAGAGAGATTCTGGAAAAAATCGCAAAAAGGCAGCTCCAGCCGGAAAAGTATATCACCAGAGAATATCCCTTGGAAGAAATAATGAAGGCTTTTGAACACTTAAAGAGCGGTCAGATATTGAAGGCAATTATCCATCCATAGAGATGTCTTCAAAATTTGCCAGATCACGCGAGAATTCATTTAAGAATACACACCTGTATAAGACAACGCATATAAGCTGTTGACTTTAAATATGCGTTGTGTTATTATAATTTCAGAGTAACATAATTTACTATATCATGAACATATGTAAATAGAAAGCTGTGGACAGATGATAAATCAGGCAGAATTAGAAAAAATAATCCGTGAGACTATACGGAGATATCAGAAAAAAAGGCTGATCATCGCAGTTAACTGGAAGATGAATATGACAATTGCTGAGGGAAGAAAATTTTTAGAGGAATTAAGTGATATTCAGGATGCCCCCCTTGTTATTTTCCCTCCTTTTACAACGTTAGCAGGATTGGCAGAAGAATTTACCGTTAGGAATATCCTGACTGGGGCGCAGAACTTCCACGATCAGCCGGGAGGTGCATTTACCGGAGAGATATCCATTCCCATGCTGCAGGAGCTGGGATGTACCTATTTGATGGCAGGCCATTCCGAACGGAGGGTGTACAATTATGAGTCTGACGAGGAAATCAACCGAAAAGTTCTTGCCGCGGCAAAGGCTTCTATGAAGATTATGCTCTGTATCGGAGAGAGCCAGAAGGAACGTCAGGAGGGTATTTGGAAAGAAACGCTTCGAAACCAGCTGCTGAAAGATCTTGCAACACTGCAAGGAGAGGCGGTTTCAAAAGTATATATCGCTTATGAGCCTGTATGGGCGATCGGAACAGGCGTAAGCGCATCATCAGATGAGATTCATGAAACCCATGTATATTTAAAAGGTGTAATCCGGGAGATATTAGGCATAGAAGTGCCCATACTCTATGGCGGCAGTGTAAATGAAAAAAATGCAGCAGCCATAGGCGAGATTCCATCTGTAGATGGATTTTTAATCGGAAGTGCAGGGATTCATGCAGAAAAATTAAACTATATTCAAGAGTGTGTCTGAAAATTACATGCGCTGGAGTATATGATAATATATTAGGAAGAGAGGACATACATATGGAAATGGAACAGTTGGTTGCAAAAATTGCAGATGAGATCTTGAGAAAGCTGGAGATTCAGGGGGGATTAAAACCTGCTCCATCCGGTTCTGTAGCAGGTATGATAGACCATACGCTGCTGAAACAGGATGCAAGTGAAGATCAGATCAAGAAGTTATGTGAGGAAGCGAAAGAAAATCATTTTTGCTCGGTATGCATTAACCCGGGATACGTTCCCCTTTGTTATGATCTGCTGAGAGGGACAGGGGTAAAAGTATGTACGGTCATCGGATTTCCACTGGGTGCCACCACTACGAAATCCAAAGTATTTGAAGCAAATGAAGCCATTGAAAACGGAGCGAACGAAGTGGACATGGTCATCAATGTGGGGAAAGTAAAATCAGAAGACTGGAGCTTTGTAAAAAAAGATATTTCAGACGTAGTGACTGCCGTTCATGGCAGGGCAATTGTAAAAGTAATCCTTGAGACCTGTCTGCTTACCGAAGAAGAGATTGTACATGTATGCCGGATTTGCAAAGAGGCAGGTGCAGATTTTGTTAAGACATCCACAGGGTTTTCTACCGGAGGAGCTACCGCAGCACACGTGGCACTTATGAGAAAAACGGTGGGCAATGAGATGGGTGTAAAAGCTTCCGGCGGAGTGAAGAGTGCAGAGACAGCCAGGGAAATGATTGCGGCAGGTGCAACGAGACTGGGGACCAGTTCCGGTATTGCAATCATAAATGGTCTGACCGGAACCGGTAACTATTAAAGGAGAGGAGTGAAGGAAATGGCACAAAAAATGAGGGCTGTAAGATTATTTGCACCAAAAGACATACGCTGCGTGGAAGTGGATGTACCCCGGATTGAAAAGGATACCCAGGTTTTGATAAAGGTAAAAAGCTGTGGGGTATGCGGGTCTGATATTCCCAGAGTTATGGTGAAAGGCACTTATCATTTTCCAACAACCATAGGCCATGAGTTTGCAGGACAGATTGCAGCCTGTGGCGATAAGGTGAAAAACCAGCTGGATGTGGGGGACCGGGTATCCGTTATGCCTTTGATTCCCTGCGGAGAATGCCAGTATTGTAAAGTAGGACAGTCACATCTCTGTGACACATATGACTACTATGGTTCCAGAAGAGACGGTGCCATGGCGGAATATATCGTAGTGGAATCGGAAAACTGCCTCAAACTCCCGTCCGGCGTTGATTATGAAGAAGGCTCCTTTACAGATCCGGTGTCGGTAGGGCTTCATGCAGTGCGGAAGACGAAAATTGAAGCCGGAAAATCTGCTGCGGTATTTGGACTTGGCGCAATTGGATTTATTACGGTGCAATGGTTAAAAGCCCTTGGATGCACAACGGTAATTGCCGTTGACGTATCCGATGATAAGCTGCGTCTGGCAAAGCGGCTTGGCGCCACAGCCGGAGTAAATGGAAAAGACCTGGATGCAGTCAAGGCAATTAAAGATTTGACAGGAGGAGAAGGGGTAGATATTGCAATCGAGTTTGCAGGAAGCAAGTACACCCACGTGCAGGCGGTAGCCTCCTGTAAGAAAAATGGAGAAGTTGTTTACGGCGGTATCACTTATGATGATGTAACGTTTCCCAACAGCGTCATAGCTTCTATATTAAGAGGGGAACTGACGATTCACGGCAGCTGGAATTCATCCATTAACCCACTTCCAATTAATGAGTGGAAGAGTGCCCTGGAGTTTATACATACCGGGCAGATGAATGTAGACCCGCTAATTACCCACAGGGTACGACTGGAAGATTGTAAAGAAGTATTTGATATGATGTTTAAGCGGTCAGAAGTATTTACAAAAGTACTCTTTAAACCGGAAATGTAAAAACCAAGCAGGAGGATAAGTAAATGACACAGGAAGCATTAGGATTAGTGGAAACAAGAGGTCTGGTAGCAGCAATTGAAGCAGCGGATGCTATGGTAAAAGCAGCAGATGTAACATTGGTTGGATCAGAGAAAATTGGATCCGGATTAGTGACAATTATGGTACGCGGAGACGTGGGAGCAGTGAAAGCTGCAACCGAAGTGGGAGCCCAGGCAGCAGGGAAATTAGGAGAACTGGTTGCTGTACATGTGATTCCCAGGCCCCATGGTGACGTGGAGAAAATATTGCCCCAGGCATAATTCTAGATAAATGTTGATTAGAGTCTGTTTGAAAAATCATTCCCGCCATCTGCACGCCTCACTTTGTAGTATATTTGCCCCGAATTCAGGTTGCGCAGCCCACTGCGCGCCCTTCATCCGAAACAAATCTACCACAAACTGTGACGCACATCTGTCAGAAAGCATTTTTCAAACAGGCTCTTAGAGAGAAGGCAGGGTGTTCGGATGGATAGCCCTGCCTTTTTTATTGTTCATTGTTGGATATAAAACAGTATTATGTTATAATATCCAAATAATATCCTTTTCAAAGAAAATAAGGAGATGATTGTCGGGAGGAGAATGATGATGAATGATTATAAAAAAATAGAGCTTCTTGTTCAGGTGGCTAAGCTGTATTATGAAAATGATTACAGCCAGGAAATGGTGGCAAAAAAGTTAAGCCTGTCCAGACCATATATATCAAAATTATTGAATGAAGCGAAAGAAGTGGGCATTGTTCGAGTCCAGGTGGTGGACCCTATGAGTGTTGAGAGCAAACTGGAGCAGAAATTCAGGAATAAATTCAATTTGAAGAAAGTAATTATAACTCCATCTAATGCGGATGAGAATCCTCTGTCACGCATTGGGATGGAGATGGGTAGATACCTAAACAGTATTATAAAAAATGGGGATATTCTGGGACTTTCCTGGGGAGATACCCTGTTTGAGTGTTCCAAATCCCTCATTGGAAGAGAAGACCTGGAAAATGTAACAGCAGTACTTCTCTGCGGAGGGATCAGCGATCTGAAGAAAAACATTTACTCCACAGAAATCGCAAATAATTTTGCCAATAAGTTGAGAGCGTCCTCTTATGTGCTGCCTCTTCCCGCTGTAGTGGACAATAAAAAAATGAAAGACATCATCCAGCGTGACCACAATATGGGCAAAGTTCTTCAGTATGGATACGATGCCAATATTGCAGTTTTTACAATGGGTGCATTCGGACTGAAAAGTGCAATTGTACGTGCGGGCTATTTAAGTGACCGCACCATGGAAGAGCTTTCCCAAAAAGGAGCGGTTGGTGATATCTGTTCCCATATTATCGACATCAACGGGAATATCTGTGATATGGAATTAGATGAAAGAACCATTGCTGTGCCCTTAGATGTAATTCGGCAGAAAGAATACCGGATCGGCGTGGCACAGGGTACCAGTAAAATTGATTCTATCTGCGGAGCGTTAAACGGCGGGCTGATCAATGTCCTGATTACAAATGAAGAGACGGCGGAATTAGTATGGAATAAAATTGAGAAGATGGAGCGGGATTAAGGAAAACCGGAAAGCAATCGAAATCGGAAAGCAATCGAAATCGGATAGCAACCGAAATCGGAAAGCATTCGGAATCGGAAAGCATTCGAAATAGAATCATATAAAAAAGAGTATAAAACCGGATGAACAACAACGGTTTTATACTCTTTTCGATTTTAATTGGAAATTAAAATAGTCCGTGGTGCAGTGATTCAGCTTTAAACCATATCAATTGAGCGCTGCAGTGCATCTGCAGATGCTTTAATCTCATCGGCTTCCACATCGGTGATGGTTTCCGGTTTTGCTTTTTTCAAGAGTTTCCTCAGATTGGCTATATCATTTTTCAGGAAATTTTTCTGTTCTTTTGTTAATTCTTTTTTCCGCTCTGATAATAGCTGCTCCGCTTTAATGATCATGCCCTGAGCATCGTTAATGGTATCCAGAGAGCCCTTGCGCCTGGAATCCTGCGCTTCATACTGCTGTGCATCCTGGATTGCTTTTTCAATATCTGCTTCTGACAGGTTGGAAGCGGCCGTAATGGTAATATCCTGGGCTTTACCGGTTCCCAGGTCTTTTGCTGAGACATGTACAATTCCGTTGGTATCGATATCAAAGGTAACTTCAATCTGGGGACCGCCAGCCATGGCACGCTTGATTCCGCTTAAGCGGAATTTTCCCAGGCTTTTGTTATCTCTGGCAAACTGGCGTTCTCCCTGCAGAACATGGATATCAACGGAAGTCTGGAAGTTTCCGGCAGTGGTAAATATTTTGGATTCCCTTCTGGGGATTGTGGAATTTTTGGGAATCAAAACGTTACAAACGCCGCCCACAGTTTCAATGGAGAGGGACAGGGGAGTGACATCCAGCAGCAGGATTTCATTCAGGCCTGCATCTCCAGCCAGCTTTCCGCCCTGGATGGAAGCGCCAAGTGCCACACATTCGTCGGGGTTCAAGTTCTTGCTCAGGTCATGGCGTGTCAGCATTTTTACTTTTTCCTGTACTGCCGGAATACGGGTGGAACCACCTACCAGAAGTACTTTGCCAAGCTCTGAGGTGGAAATACCTGCATCATTTAAAGCGGTCTGGACAGGAAGGGCGGTGCGTTCCACCAGGTCGCTTGTGAGTTCATCAAATTTTGCCCGGGTCAGGTTCATATCCAGATGCACCGGACCGGAACGGGTGGTACTGATAAAGGGAAGATTAATGTTTACGGTAGTAGCGGCGGATAATTCTCTTTTGGCTTTCTCCGCCTCTTCCCGGATACGGTTCATTGCAACACTGTCTTTGGTGAGATTGATGCCTTCCTGCTTTTTGAATTCATTTACCAGGTAATCGCAGATGCGTTTATCAAAATCATCACCGCCCAGCTGATTATCACCGGCAGTTGCCATTACCTCCACAACGCCTTCCCCGATTTCAATTACAGACACGTCAAAAGTTCCACCCCCAAGATCGTAGATCAGAATTTTCTGCGGTGCGAAATTATCAAGACCGTAAGCCAGGGCAGCGGAAGTGGGCTCATTGATGATTCGCTGGACATTTAAGCCGGCGATTCTTCCGGCATCTTTTGTTGCCTGCCGCTGGGAATCACTGAAGTAAGCGGGAACCGTAATTACGGCATCCGTAACTGCCTCTCCCAGATAACTCTCTGCATCTGTTTTTAATTTTTTCAAAATCATCGCCGAGATTTCCGGCGGTGTATATTTTTTGCCATTTATTTTAACTGTATAGTCAGAACCCATGTGTCGTTTTATGGAAAAAACAGTATTATCCGGATTGGTCACAGCCTGACGTTTAGCCGGTTCACCGATCAGGCGGTCACCGTTTTTTGTAAAAGCCACAATAGACGGAGTTGTCCGAAATCCTTCCGCATTTGCAATTACGACAGGCTGGCCTCCTTCCATAACAGCTACACAGCTGTTTGTTGTGCCTAAATCAATGCCAATAATTTTACCCATTTTCATTTACCTCTTTCTCATCTCATCTTTTCATTCCCGCGAGCAACGAGCCAAACGGAAACGCAGGCGCGTCCATTCGGCGACTGCCGGCGCCTGTTTTCTACAACTAGAATATTGGATAAATGTGTCACCTTTATGTATGGTTTCTAAAGAAAGTAAAAATAATTACGCCATCATTTTATGAATTGTTTATATTTATAAGTTTTTTAGAAGTTTAATGAAAGTTTAATGAAAAGTTAACCTTTATTTGTATGGCAAAACGATTATATATATGATATAGTTCTTTGTGAATCAAAATAATTGATGACTATGGAAAAGTGTTATGTGTGATCACGTATCCATTATGGAAATGCGGAAAGGAGCAGAATACATGGCGTCGTTAATTCAGGTAAAGGATTTGAGTAAGATCTATAATCCGGGAGAAAATGAAGTGCGTGCTCTGGATCATGTCAGCCTGGAAATCAACACAGGAGAGTTTGTGGCGATTATCGGACAGTCAGGTTCCGGAAAATCTACGCTGATGAATATGCTGGGATGTCTGGATGTACCAACATCGGGAGAGTATTATTTAAATGGTGTGGACGTATCAACGATGAAAGACAACGAGCTTGCGGCAGTGCGAAACCGGGAGATTGGTTTTATCTTTCAGGGCTTTAATCTGATTGCCAATCTGACTGCGGTGGAGAATGTGGAACTTCCACTGATTTACCGGGGAGTTGACATGAGGGAAAGAAAGAAGCTGGCAATTGAATCACTAAAGATGGTGGGGCTGGAGAAGCGAATGCATCACAAACCGACCGAAATGTCAGGCGGACAGCAGCAGAGAGTGGCAATAGCCAGGGCAATCGCAGCAAAACCACCGGTTATTCTGGCGGATGAGCCCACCGGTAACCTGGATTCTGCATCCAGTAAAGAGATACTGGGAATACTGAAAAATCTACATAAAGATGGAAGAAGCGTCATATTGATTACACACGATAATGGAATCGCAGACCAGGCACGAAGGGTTGTGCGGATCATGGATGGGAAGATAGAGTCAGATACGATGAATGAGTAGATCAAAAAATGATTATTCAGATCAATAAAATAATTAAGTAACTTCATACAATGAGTGAGTAAATCAATACAATGAATAAGTTTATTTATAGTGAATAGTCACGGGCAGTAAAATAAAATGGAGGAGACCATTATGAAGAAGAAACATAAAAAATTACCTTTTATTATTGCAGGCGTCGTCGTTGTGGCGGGCGTCGGTTTTTTTGCCCTAAGAGGGCAGGGAACCCAGGCGGTGAATAATCAGGCTGTGGCAGTAGTTCCGGTAACCACCGGAGATGTGCAGGAATATGTGGATACCAGCGGAACCGTTGAGAGCCGGAATAAGAAGACATTTTTTTCGCCGGTGAATGCGACGGTTAAGAATCTGAATTTTCAGCGTGGAGATACGGTGAAAGCCGGAGACATGCTGATTACATTTGATTTGGAGAATTTGGAAAAAGATAATAAAAAAGCAGAATTAAACGTGTTATCCGGAAAATACGGATATCAGGATTCTATTAATAAATCGAATAAAGCTGCGAATGATAAAGCAGATGCAGCCAGCCAGGTAAACAGTCTGCAGGCTCAGGTGGATCAGTGGAAACAGAGAGTTGCAGATTTAAACCGCGCAATTGCCCAGGCAACGAAAGATGCCCAGGATCAGGCAATCCAGAAGCAGTCAGAAGCGGTGGCACAGGCAGAGGCACAAGCCAAAGCCCAGGCGGAGGCAGCAAAAGCTAAGATAAAAGCAGAGACAGATAAATTAAAGGAAAAGATTGAGAAATTAACCAAGAAAAAAGCAGAGTACACGGTAAAATTAAATGCGGCTGTGCAGTCGTTAACACAGCTTCAGGGGCAGTTAAGCGATGCGAAATTCCAGCAGGGTATTCTGCAGCAGAGTTATGATGAAGCAAGCGGATTAGGGGATGCGGCTAAGATTGAATCTGCAAGCCAGGCATTAAAAGCCCAGATGGCAGTGGTTCATGATCTGGAGGACGTAAAAGTCCCTGCCGCACAGGCAAAGGTGAATGAGCTAAATGAGAAGATTGCCCAGGAATTTGATAATCCAATAGCGGAATATCAGGCACAGATTCAGAAATTGTCAACACCTGAGGGCAGTACAGGAGCTGGAACCCAGGGAGGAACCGGAGGGGCAGATCTGTCTGGTACCGGTGCGGGACAGTCGGCGGCAGATACGACAGATCTTCAGATGGAACTGCAGGATGCCCAGTCAACGCTGGCTGAATTACAGTCCGAACTGGCATCTAAGAAAGCAATTGCCGAAGCAGACGGTGTTACATTATCAGAAGAATCAAAAGCCCAGATGGAAGTCAACAATAACCTCCAGGAACTGGAGAGCAAGACGTTAGAAGAGTTAATCACAAAGGGAAAACAAGGTATTACCGCAGAATTCAGCGGCGTAATCTCCGACAGTAAAGCAGCCCAGGGAGGTATGGTTACCCAGGGGAGTGAAATGTTTACGCTTCAGAGCACCCAGGATGTAGATGTTAATATCTCACTTTCCAAGTATGATTTTGAACAAGTCCAGAAAGGACAAAAAGCAACCGTTAAAATTGGAGCGAAAGAATACAAAGGCACTGTAAGTAAGATCAGCCACATTGCAATTCCAAATGAAAAGGGAACGCCGATTATCAGTGCATCCGTATCCATAGACAATCCCGATGAAGATATTTTCTTAGGTGTGGAAGCGAAGGTTTCTATTCAGGCTGCCGAGGCAGTGCAGGTCCCGGTAGTTCCGGTTGAGGTAGTCAATACCGGTAACGAGGGTTCTTTCTGCTATATTGTAAAAGATGGTGTAGTGGCGAAACAGATTGTCGAGACGGGCGTGTCTTCAGACAGCTATATCGAAATTAAGTCAGGGCTTGAGCCTGGTGACCAGGTGATACCGGATATCGGTATGTATCAGGAAGGAAGCCCGGTTGTGCCAATGGATGCAAACAGCATAAATGCAGGAACAGGCGCCGATGGTTCAGGTGGCGCAGCTGCTCAGGCAGAATCATAAGGAAGCAGTAATTAAGGAATAGCACAAGCCAGCTTGTGCTATTCATGGTAAACGAAAGGGGCACATATATGGGTAGCTTGCTTGAATATTTTAAAATGGCAATAAAAAGTATTGTTGCAAATAAAGGCCGTTCTTTCCTGACTATGCTTGGTATTATTATTGGTATTGCTTCTGTAATTGCGATTATGTCAGTCGGTGCCGGAACCACGGAGTCTATGACAGCAGAAGCAAATGATGTGGGAGGCGGACAGATCTATGTATCCTGCAGTGAAGACGCCGTAAATGCCAATCAGATGATTACAGCTGCTGATATGGAGGCCATCAGTTCCAAAGTAAATGGTGTGGAGGGCGTAACGCCGGCATCGGGCAGCAGCGGAACTACGGTAACCGGAAAAGGAGAATTTCAGCTGAGTCTGAGTGCAGGAACACAGGCACTGCAGAGAATGAACAACTTTACAATGAAAAGAGGAAAATATTTTACCGATGCGGATGTACAGGAAGGAAGAAATGTCTGCGTTCTTACAGACACAGATGCCAAGCGGCTGTTTGGATCGGATGATGTAGTGGGAATGGACATTGATGTTACGATGGATGGCATGACATTTGCATACCGCATTGTTGGAGTTACCGGGGCAAAAGACAATACGGCTTTTGTCAGCTATAGCTATGAGGGGCAGCCGGTCACTCTTGACATACCGTATACTTCCTTAACGAACTTTGGCTATGATCCGGAACCTTTTTACAGTATTTATGTGTTTGCGGACAAAACAATGGATGCAAAACAGATCACAAATTCTGTTATTCATATACTGGAATCCAGGCATCAGAGTGCCGGAGAAGAGTTTTACCGGGTTCAGAGTTTCCAGGATGTATTGCAGAGTATTAACAGTATGATGGGCATGGTAACCGCATTTATATCTTTTGTTGCAGCAATTTCACTGCTGGTTGGCGGAATCGGCGTTATGAATATTATGCTGGTATCTGTTACGGAGCGAACGAGGGAAATCGGAATAAGAAAGTCACTGGGTGCAAAGACCTCCTCTATTATGGTACAATTTCTGGCTGAGTCGGCAATCATTACAGCACTTGGCGGAGTAATTGGTATTATATTAGGAGTAATAGCTGCTTTTGGTATCTGTAGTATTATGACTGTTTCTCTGGGAAGTACCATAAGCCCGGGGATTAGTGCAGGAACCATACTGGGAGCAACCTTTTTTGCCTGTGCGGTTGGTATCTTTTTTGGAATCTATCCGGCAAGAAAAGCAGCGAAACTCAGTCCGATAGAGGCGTTGAGAAGAAATTAGCGGATACTTTTCCATAATTATATAAACAAAGCAGAAGAACGTATATCTATTCGTTCCCATGCTTTGTTTTTTTATGTGGTCCGCTTCCCATGACAGCATCTGTGCTGGTAAAAGAACTACTCGTGTTACAGAAAAAGCCTTGACAAACTACCATCTGAATGCTATGATAAAAGAAATTACACTCGAGTGCAAATAAAAGACTCCGCTGCAAGCAACGGGGCATCAAATTTGTAACGCTGCGAGCAGCGGGGTATTTGTTCTCCGCTTCCGCTCCGGTCGTTGCTAAACGAACGTCCACTGGACGTTCAGCAACCTTCGCGGCAGTGACCAAATGAACGCGCCAGCGTGTCCGTTTGGCGTCTGCCGGCGGGAATAAAGGAGACGTGAGTTGTGTGTATGAGAAACCGATAACATTAAAAGATGTAGCAGAAAAGTCAAAATTTTCCCTTCGGACGGTGAAAAAAGTTTTATCCGGTGATGAGACGGTAAGACCGGACACGAAGGAGCATATTTTACTGGTAGCAAAGGAACTGGGATATCGCAAGAACCGCATGGCAAGTGTTCTTGCAACGAATAAAGTGCATAATATTGCCATTGTAATCGGTGATTTTAAGTATTTCTTTCCCGAGGCAAAAGCTGGGTTTGGGAAGTGTTGCCGGGAATACCGGGAGCTTAAGATTGGGATTGAATTTTTTACACCTGAGAATGAATCTGTGATGGCATCCAAGGAGCTGCTGCAGGCATTGCTGGAAAATGACAAGATTGATGCAGTAATCATGCATGCCTGCAGTATGAGCGGGCTGAATCGGGAGATCAATGCGCTGGTTAAAAAGGGAAAGCCCGTATTTACTTTCGGTGCGGATGCACCCTCCAGTGACCGCATCTGCTACGTAGGTCCCAAGGCCTATGAATCAGGCAGGATTGCAGCCCAGATAATGGTGAATTATATTGGGAAAAAGGGAAATGTTTTTATCGTGAACCAAAGCATAGAAGAGATGCAGACCGTGGAACGTAACCGTGGATTTATGGATTTTATTATGGAATATTGTCCGGATGTAAAAGTCAGTCAGATGACGGTTCAGAAAAATGAGAACGAGTATTACAACAAGGTGCGCAGGCTGATAGAGACTCAGCAGGTATCCGGGATTCTGGGAGCAGATGCGGATTGTTATATTGTCGGGAATGTTCTGAGGGATTTACAGAACCGGGATATTACGGCTATGGGATTTGACCTGTCAGAAGATACGGAGCAGCTTTTAAGAGAAGACTATTTTAAAGTGGTGCTCAGTCAGAATCCGGACAAACAGGCTTATAAAGTGTTGCAAAAAATGTGTGATTATATTTCATATGGGGTAAAAGTTAAGAAAAATATCTATACGGATGTATCAATTATTACCAGCGAGTGTTTGCGGTATAGAGAAGAGTAACGAAGTATTTTCGGTTACTCTTTCCTTTAATAAATAATGTGCACTCGAGTGCACAAGAGTGTGTTTGAGAATATGCTCTGGAGAGGCGGTAAGATGTATCAGTCAGTAGAAAGCTATCGGAACCAACGGAATTATAACTGCAGGATCCGGGAAGTGGTGTATCAGGGGGTCAGGCAGGTTAATCTGGAAAATGAATATCTGCATATTGGGGTTCTGGCAGGGAAAGGCAGCGATATATTCGAATTTGTTTACAAACCCATGGACCTGGATTTTATGTGGCATTCTTTTCATGGGGTGAAGAATCCCCAGACTTATGTAACGACAAAGAACAGCAGGTATGGAAGATTCTTAGATTTGTACGAAGGGGGGTGGCAGGAGTTATTTCCCAACTACGGGGCGGCGAGCACCTATATGAATGCGGAGCTGGGGATCCACGGCGAGGTATGTGTGGCACAGTGGGATTATCAGATCGAAAAAGACACCGAGGAAGAGATAACGGTGAAGTTTGCGATTCGCACTGCCAAGACACCGTTTTATCTGGAAAAGTGGATGACCCTAAAAAGCGGCGATCCAACCCTTTATATACGTGAGCGGGTGACTAATGAAGGTGCGGTACCCCTGCAGTTTATGTGGGGACAGCATCCGGCTCTGGGGGCACCGTTTCTGGATGATAACTGTGAGATTATTTTAAATGGTGACTGCAAGGTACACACTTTAAATATACAGAGTGCACTGCCCGCAAACAGACAGATGAACTGGCCCCTGGTAAAAGACGTGGATGGAAAGGAACTGGATTTATCCAGAATACGGCATCCGCAAGAGAAGAAATATCTGGAATATGGCATTTCCGGAATAGCAGACAGCCGGTATTGTGTATGGAACCACAGGCTCCATATTGGGTTTGGAATGGAGTGGGAGAAAGACATTTATCCTTATCTCTGGATCTGGGAGCCGAATTGTGCGGCGCAGGGATATCCCTGGTATGGCAGAAACTATACATTAGGCTGCGAACCCTGGTCGGTACTGGCGGAGAGCATGGAGGAAGTGGAGAGAGAAGATGCCGGAATTAAAATAGAAGCGGGGATGAGTATGGAAACGACATTAAAAGCTTATGTGTGTCTGGAGAAGGATATGAAATGAGGTGGGCAGCATGTATGTAATTGGTTTAGATGTGGGAACGACAGGGACAAAGGCTCTGCTGATCGATGAAACCGGAAAACTAAAGGGAAGAGGGTATCGTGGATACCGGACAATACAAGGAGCGGGAGGTATCGTAGAACAGCGGGCAGAGGACTGGTGGGAAGCAGCATCAGGGGCAGTTCGGGAGGCATGTGCGGAGTGTGAAAAATCAGAAATTACGGCATTGGCACTTTCCACCCAGGGAGCCAGTTCCCTGCTGGTGGACGTTGATTTTAATGCCATAGGAAATGCAATTACCTGGATGGATAAAAGAGCCGTTCAAGAGGAGGAGGAACTGCAGAAAAAGGCAGAAGACGGATATTATTATACGAAGACGGGATGGGAGTTAAGCGCCAGCCTGGATGCCTGCAAATTGCTTTGGATTAAGAAGAACCGCAGGGAAGATTTGCACAGGGCGGTGAAATTTATCTCTACACTGGAATATATGAACCACTGTCTGACGGGTCATGGAGTGATTGATCCCACCAATGGGGCAATCCGCCAGCTGATGGATATACAGACCTGGCAGTGGGATGAAAAGATATTGGAGGATATCGGCATCTCCAGAGAACTGCTTCCGGAAATAAAAAGAACAGGCGAATACCTGGGGACACTGACAGAAGATGCCGCTGATGCATTAGGACTGACAAAAGAAGTAAAAGTATTTAACGGAGCCCATGACCAATATTGCTGTGCCCTTGGGTCCGGGAGTGTAAAAAACGGAGATCTGCTGCTTGGAACTGGTACCGCCTGGGCGGTTATGAGCATAACGGATCAGCCCATGCTGACAAAATCCAGAATCTCACCGGCAAGACATGTGGTGCCTGGGCTGTGGGGGGCTCTGTCTTCCATCTGTGGCGGGGGTATTGTACTGGACTGGTGGAAAGACCGGATGGCGGGACTCACATATGAAGCGTTAAATGAAGGTGTTGAGCAGAAGATTGGTAGAGAAGAGACGCTGATGTTTTTCCCTTATCTCACAGGTGCAGGCTGTCCAATTTGGGATTTCAGGGCAAAAGGAACGCTGACGGGGCTGGAATTAAGGCATGACCCACTGGATGTGGCAGTGGCGGTAATGGAAGGGATCGTTTTTCATACAGCCATGCTTCTGGAGGACTACCGGGAAAACGGGGCGCAGATTAACAGTCTGAGAGTGATGGGCGGTGCATTAAACAGCAGTGGGTGGATGCTTATACTGCAGGCGGTGCTGGACTGTGAGGTTATCCGGGTAACGCAGACAGATGCGGCATGCGTGGGGGCGGCAATGATTGCAGCGGTGGAGGGCGGTATATATAAAGACTATGCCCTGGCGGTAAAATCCATGGTCTCTTATGAGGGGATGCAGGAGGTATCCGGGGAGTTAAAGGAATTTTACCAGCTGAAATACAAAGCATACAAAAGAAACTGGAACATCATCAGGGAAATCTATCATAGCGGTCTATCCGGACAGGATATGCCACTGGTCCCGGGAAGGAAGGAGCAGTATGATCAATAAATGGTTTCATAAAACAGAGCTGGATGATGCATTTTATCAAGAATATCTGGCTGACAGGCTGCCGGAAAACATAACGGATGTGCATGTTCATATGAATCTGGAAGAGCATGTGAAAGGTGTGAGCAAGGAGCGGATTGCAATGGACTGGGCGTTGGAATGCGGGCTTCAGATGGATTATGAAGCGGCGCAGCATTATTATAAGACCATGTTCCCGGACAGGCAGATTTCTTTAACGGCGTTTCCTTTTCCCCTTGCCGAGGTGGATATACCGGGCAATAATGCATATTTGTCAAAGCTGGCAAAGGACGGAAAGATTGATGCTCTTATGAGTGTCAGACCGGAGTGGACAGCCGGGTATTGTGAGGATTTACTTGTGGACAATCCGTTTTTGGGATTTAAGCCCTATCCCTATCTGGCA
>NZ_JAWYAJ010000249.1:0-483 GCF_034124845.1 Robinsoniella sp. | reverse complement strand
GGCTGATATCAGTATCTATGATTTTATGCCCGAGAGCCAGCTTGCGGTTCTGGACAGACATAAGAAGGCGCTGATGCTGCATCTGCCGCGAAAAGGAAGGCTTCCGGATCCTGACAATATTCGGGAATTGCGGGAAATCAGACAGAAATTTCCGGACATACATATTATTCTTGCACATTTTGGGAGGAGCTTTACAACGGATATATTTAGCAGAGGGATCGCAGCACTGGGTGAAGATCTGAAGGGATTTTATTTTGACACGGCGGCGGTTGTGAATTCTCTGGTACATCAGATGGCAATGGAACGGCTGGACAGCAGGCAGATCTTGTTTGGAACGGATTTTCCAATTATGACCTGGCATGGCATACGGGAGTGGCACACGGATTCGCCGACGAATTACTGCAGAGAAGATTTTGGATGGAACAGGCATGAGAAAGGGGCAGAGACAGAAGCGGAATTTACTTTTATCGCCTATGTACAGCT
>NZ_JAWYAJ010000248.1:4117-5204 GCF_034124845.1 Robinsoniella sp. | reverse complement strand
TAGACATAATCAAAAGTGTTATGCCTCAGGTTGCCGAATATGCGCCAAATGCAATTTATGTATTGGTAAGTAATCCGGTAGACATTCTTACATATGCAACATTAAAAGTTACGAATCTTTCACCAAATCAGGTAATTGGATCCGGTACACTTCTTGATTCCAGCCGTTTACGTTCCATCGTAGCAGAAAAACTGGGAATCAGTTCCAGAAATGTTCATGGTTATGTTTTAGGAGAACATGGGGACTCATCCGTAGTTCCGTGGTCTTTGGTAAGCATTGCAGGTATGACAATTGATGCTTATGAGAAAGCAGCAGGATTTGGAGAGGAATTTATCCAGGAAGACAGCTTAGCGGCTATGGAAAAAGATATGAGAGAATCCGGAGCGAAAGTTATTCAGAATAAGGGTGCCACAAACTATGCAATAGCTATGTCTGTACGTTATCTTTGCGATAACATCCTGCGCGGCGGTAATACCGTAATGGCAGTATCCAGTCTTATGACCGGACAGTATGGAATGGAGGATGTATGCTTAAGTATTCCAAGCATCATCAACAGTTCAGGTCTTGTAAAGACACTTGAGCCTCAATTAAAAGAGGAAGAAGTAGAGAAGTTATTAAACAGCGCTAACGTGCTGAAAAATATAATATCAACTCTTGAATTTTAAGAGACAATCTAGGAGGAATTAAAAATGGATTACGCATCAGAATCATTAAAAAAACATCGCGAGTGGAAAGGTAAGATCGAAGTTATCTGCCGTGCACCATTGGAAAATAAGGACGACTTATCTTTAGCATATACACCGGGTGTTGCACAGCCTTGTCTGGAAATCCAGAAAGACGTAAACTTAAGCTATGATCTCACGAGACGTTCAAACCTGGTAGCTGTTGTTACAGACGGAACTGCTGTTTTAGGTCTTGGAGATATCGGACCGGAAGCAGGTATGCCGGTTATGGAAGGAAAATGTGCATTATTCAAAGCTTTTGGTGATGTAGATGCAATTCCGCTTTGCATTCGTTCCAAAGAAGTTGATGATATTGTTAAGACAGTAAGTTTACTTGCCGGAAGTTTCGGTGGAATCAATCTGGA
>NZ_JAWYAJ010000248.1:0-4107 GCF_034124845.1 Robinsoniella sp. | reverse complement strand
GGAAGACATTTCCGCACCACGCTGCTTCGAAATCGAAGAAAAATTAAAAGCTTGCTGTGATATCCCGATTTTCCATGATGATCAGCATGGTACAGCTGTAGTTACACTTGCAGCGCTTTTAAATGCATTAAAACTCACAGGTAAGAAAATCGATGAAATTAAAGTAGTTACAAGCGGAGCTGGTGCAGCCGGTATCGCTATTATCAAATTATTGATCGCTATGGGATTAAAGAATGTAGTTCTCTGTGACAGACAGGGTGCAATCTATCAGGGACGCGACAACATGAACCAGGAAAAAGAAGAAATGGCTAAGATCACAAACTTAGACTGCCGCAAAGGTACCTTAGAAGAAATGTTAACTGGTGCTGATGTATTTATCGGCGTTTCTGCACCTGGATGTGTAACACCGGAAATGGTTAAGAAAATGAATGCTAACCCAATTCTCTTCCCAATGGCTAATCCTACACCGGAAATTATGCCAGACCTTGCAAGAGAAGCAGGAGCAGCAGTAGTTGGAACAGGAAGAAGTGACTTCCCGAACCAGATCAACAACGTACTTGCATTCCCTGGAATCTTCCGTGGAGCATTAGATGTACGTGCAAGCGAAATCAACGATGAAATGAAGATTGCAGCTGCAAAAGCAATTGCATCCTTCGTTACCGATGATAAATTATGTGCTGAATATATTATTCCAAGCGCACTGGACAAGTCTGTTGCTCAGGCAGTAGCAGAAGCTGTTGCAAAAGTTGCAAGAGAAACTGGTGTAGCAAGAATCTAATACAGCATTGCGTAAAGAAGCTGTTACTGGCTTTTAAGGATATATGTGAAACAGTTAAATACAGATATAAATTACAGGGCTGCAATTCTCTATAAATGAGGATTTCGGTCCTGTTTTTTATCCCTGAAAATTGTATTGACCAAAACGGTTGTTTACGGGAAAATAATGGAAGGTTAAAAAACATCTTGACAATTCCTTCGAATCCGTTATAATAAACTCATTAATAAAATAAAAAATGTTAAATTTTGAAGCGAGGAAGATTGTATGTTAAGTGTGTCTGTAAATGAGAGTGCGGTAACAAAATAGTTACCAGGGTTAAAACTATGCGTGAATTCACGCTATAAGTGAACCCAGAGACCGGCATTTGATAAAGAAATGCCTGTTTCACTCTGCCTTACAGACTGCTTTCAACTTTCATGACAAAGGGCGTGTATTTCATATCAGGCCGTTTTGTCACTGGCTTTATTTTTGTGTCTAAAACAAGGAATACACTATTCCCTGAACATGATCTAGCCCATCGAAGCAGTACGTTTTGTACAGCATTTTGCCGCCCTTTGGCGGCGGAAGGATGCTGACAAAAACGGCAGATTTTTCGATGGGCTTTTATTATGCAAAAAAGAAAGGGAATTAAAATGAATGTAATTGAAGCAGGCGGATTGAGTAAAGAATTTAAACGTTATCAGAAGAAAGAGGGAATTTCCGGAAGTATTAAGGGGCTGTTCAAGCGGGAATATACGGTGAAAAAAGCAGTCGATCAGTTTGACCTGAATGTTCAGGAAGGTGAATTTGTAGGACTGATTGGAGCAAACGGAGCCGGAAAAACCACCCTGGTAAAAATGCTGACCGGTATTATTGCACCCACAAGCGGAAAGATCAGGGTTCTGGGATTTGAGCCGAATAAACTGGAAAATGAATTCAAGCGGAAATATGCAATTGTAATGGGGCAGAAGAGCCAGTTGTTTTTTGTATTAACAGCTGAGGATAATCTTCGTCTCTACAAAGAAATATATTGGATACCAGAAGATGATTTTCAACAGAGCAAGGCATATTTTGTGCAGCTTTTTGGAGTAGAGGATTTGATGAATGTACAGGTACGTACCCTTTCACTGGGAGAACGTATGAAACTGGAATTGATGACAGCACTTTTGCATAATCCCAAAATACTGTTTCTGGATGAACCAACTATAGGGCTGGATGCCGTTGCAGGAAAACAGATCAGGAAGTTTTTAAAACAGGTAAATGAAGAAAAAGGAACGACTATTTTGCTGACATCCCACTATATGGAAGATATAAAAATGCTGTGTCATCGTTCGGTGGTTATAAACGGCGGAAAGAAAATTTACGATGGGGAAACCCAGCAGTTATTCGAACAATACCAGAAATTTAAGAAGATTACGGCAGTTTTTGACCATCCTGTTTCTTCCGTGGAAGTGGAGGAGACTGTTTCCTGTAAGATTCTGGAGGCTACACCGTATAAGGTAGTGATACAAGTGGATAAAAGCCTTGCAGGGAATCTGCTGGAGTACTTCATGAAGACCTATAATCCCAGTGATATTACCGTAGAGGAAGAAGAAGTGGGAAATGTGGTAGAACGCATTTATCAAAGCGGGGAGGCAAGAATTTGAGCAAATATCTGGAAGTTTCAAAGATTTATTTAAAGCAGCAGTTGATCTGGAGAGCAGATACAGTATTCCAATTGATTATTATGGTTACGAAAATATTATTTGCTTACCTGCTGTGGGGGGCTATTTTCGGAAATGAGCAGGAAGTTGCAGGCTTTACCTTTCCGGCAATGCTGTCCTATTATGTGATAAGCTCTTTCCTGTCCCAGATCGATACTTCCGGGGAAATCGGTCAGGATATCAGCGGCAGGATCAGAAATGGAACGTTTTCCAGCTACATGATCCTCCCCATGGGAACGCTGCGGTTTTATATTGCAAGGCAGTTGGGGACAACGGTTTTTTACGGTTTCTGTATTCTGGGGGCACTGGCTCTTTGGATGGTGTTATTCCCTGTTGAATTTGTAATAATAGGAAGCTGGCAGATCATACTGGCGGTATTGGTTCTGGTAGGGATTGGGCTGCTATTTATGGTTCAGCTGAATTATTTTCTGGGAATACTGACGTTCCGATTTCAGGAAATCAGCACATTTCTCATGGTAAAAGATAATTTAATCGCGCTGATTACCGGTGCCCTGATTCCATTGGCACTGCTGCCGGATGGTATCATAATGGTTATGAAATTATTCCCGTTTTACTATGTAACTTATCTGCCTTCTATGGCTCTGATTGGCAAATGCCAGGATGAGGTCTTTACGGGGATTGTGGTATTGGCGGGGTGGAGTTTGTTCTTTGCTATTGTAAACAGGGTAATCTTTGCCAGATACCGTATAAAATATGATGGAGTAGGAATATGAAAAATAATTATAGATTTATAAAAGAGCTGCTGAAACTCAGAATGTCACATCTGATGGCATTCCGGTTAGGATTTTTTGGTCCGCTGTTTGTGGATGTGAGCCTGTTCTTTATACAGCTTCTGGTGTTTCAGGCTATTTTTTCAAATGTAGACAGGATTGGAAGCTGGGGACAGGGGGAAATGATCATTTTTATCGGTACATTTTCACTGGTTGATGCCATCAACATGACGGTTTACTTTTTCGGAGTGCTGACCATACCGGATAAAGTGAGAACCGGTGAGATGGACCTTTATCTGACGAAACCGGTAAGCCCGCTGCTGCGTATTACATTTGAAAAAGTTAACCCGGGTACTCTGCCGCAGCTATTGTTTAGCGTTGGGGTAATCGCATATGGGGTATCAGTTGGAGGATTTCAGATCGGTATGATCCAGGTTATCGGATACATTCTGTTTATAGCGATTATGACATTGTTGTTCTATGACCTGGAGATTATGCTGCGGACGACTTCCTTTTTTATTATTTCCACTACAGGGATATTAAAACTGGAAGAGGCAGGACTGGATCTGTGTATGAAAATACCGGGCGTGATCTTTCAGAGAGGATTTAAAATCTTCTTTTATGCCATTTTACCCTATGGGGTAATCGCAACACTGCCCACACAGGTATTGACAAGTTCTCTGTCCGTACCGGGGATTATTTTCGGAATGGGTATTGTGGCGGTTTTCACTGCATTGATGCTTTGGTTTTGGAAATTAGGATTAAGACATTATAACAGTGCCAGCAGTTAAAGAAGCTGCTGACAAAATTTGAAAGGAAAAGATGCAGTACCGCAGAACTGTCTGGGGTATGCAGGAGGTGTAAGAGTGAAAAATAAACCAGATTTTAAGCCGACTTGAACTAAGGGGTATTCCCC